>NZ_JBNPKS010000006.1:0-125191 GCF_050313065.1 Desulfovibrio sp. SGI.230
GCTGAAAAGAAAGAGGCGACCGTCACATGACGGTCGCCTCTTTCTTTTCGATCACACAGCATCGGCCTGCAAGACGAAAGGCCGCGCTTCTGGAAGAAGACACCACGGATTATCCATACATCTCCTCGCTCAGGAAAGACGGAATAAAGGGCGCTGGGGAGGGGGTGGGGAGTTTGAGGGGCGGGGGACCCCCTCTCGCGCCAGGCGAGGGGGTCCCCCGCCCCTCAAAAAATCATATCCTACATCCCCCGCTGCATGGCGGCGCGTACGGCCTGCACCTTGGCGGCGATGTCGGGGGCGCCCACCAGTTCGGAGACCAGGGCGCAGCAGCGGGCCCCGTGACGGGCCACATCCGTGATGTTGTGTTCCTTGATGCCGCCGATGGCCACGAAGGGGATGCTGATGTTGGCGGCCACCCAGTCCAGATAATCGAAGCCCACCGGGGCCACCACGTCCTCCTTGGTCTTGGTGGCGAAGATGGGCCCCACGCCGATGTAGTCGGCGCCCACGGCCACGGCGGCCCTGGCCTGTTCCGGGCTGTGGGTGGACAGGCCGATGCACATCTTGGGGCCCACCAGCTGGCGCACCGCAGGCAGGGGGAAGTCCTCCTGTCCGATATGCACGCCGTCGGCTTCGGCCAGGATGGCAAGGTCCACATGGTCGTCCACGATGAAGCAGGCCCCGGCCTCGCGGGTCAGGCGGCGCATCAGACGGCATTCTTCCAGCATCTCACCGGATTTCATGTGCTTTTCACGGTACTGGATGATCTTGACCCCGGCCCCCAGCAGGGCGGAGACCACGGTCTCCAGCGTGCGGCCGCAGGAAAGGCGGGCATCGGTCAGGGCATAGATGTCGGTCTGGCCCGGCAGGATCACAGGCATGGTCAACTCCTCGCTCCCCGCGGGGGAGCAGCTTTCGTTATTTTCGGCGCGCCAGCCACAGGCGGCGCAGGCAACTCTTGAACAGGCGCCAGGGCCGGAACGAGGTGTGCATCAGCTCGTCCGGCAGGATGAAGCCCGTACTGTCGAAATCTTCGGGCCGGGCCAGCACATAGTCGGGCTGCCAGCCCGCACGGCGGCATCCCGGCGCTTCCCGGCGTTCCAGGGCCGCGCCCAGGGGCGTGCCGGCCAGGGGCAGGCCCAGCACCGCGCACAGGGCCTCGTCCAGGGCCACGGCCGAAGGGCTGGCCCCCAGCAGGCCCAGGGGAAAGGGCTGTCCCTTGCTGGGGCCCGTCACATGCATGGCGGTCAGGCCGTCGGCCACGGCGGCCACCGGCGGCAGACCGGCCCAGAGGGCGGCGATGCAGTCGGCGAAAAAGTCGGGATCCTGTCCCTGCCGCGTATGGATGAGGGCCTTGCGCAGGCCGCAGACGCAGCCGAACAGATTCTTGACCGCCAGGGTCAAACGCATCTGGGAATGGGCCTTGACCCGGGGCAGGGAAAAGATGACGTCGCTTTCCAGCGCCACCCGGGCCACCCCGAAGGAAACGGGCCCGCCCCGGCGCAGGGGCAGCTCCAGCGGACGGGGATCGGCCAGGGACTCCACCCGCAGGCCCAGCGGCCGCAGGGCCTCTTCCACGCCTGTCTGCCGGGCCACGGCCGTGGCCGTACCGAAACCGGGCGAATCCCCCACCCGCACGCGAGCCCCCTGGTCCAGCAGCCAGCGGCAGACGGCGGCCACCACCACGGGGCTGGTGCAGGCCAGGGGCGTGGCCGTCAGCAGATTGGGTTTGACCAGCACATGGGCCGAACGCAGGGAAAAGGACGAGGCCAGACCCGCGCGGTCGAGAAGAAGGGGCAGGGCCTGTGCCACGGCCCCGCTGTCGGCGGGGGAAAAGCGTTGCAGGGCAACAGCGACCTTGAGAGCAGAGGCCGGGACATCCTGACGGAGGAAAGAAGAGAGGCTCTGGGACATGAGCTCACTATGCCGGGCACGGAAGGGCTTGTAAAGCCGGGCCATCCGTCTGCTCCCGGGGGGAGCCGCATGTTTACAGGAAGACCTCTTTTCAATCAGCACATCTTGCGCTATTGCTGGCTTTTCAATGTCATGATGCCCCTGTCCCTTTCCGGCAGGGGCCTTTCCCTGAGGTGGACCATGTATCGCTGCCTGTTCCGTTCCCTGCCCGTTCTCATGCTGCTGACCGTCCTCAGCCTCGTGCCGGCCCTTTCCGGAGACGCCTGCCGGGAGATGACCTCCCTCGTCGGCCCGACTTGTGCCCTGGCCGACGAAGCGCCCCAGAAAAACGACGACAAGGCCGACGCCAAAAAGGACGACAAGGCCCAGGACAAAAAAGCCGCTTCCAGCGCCCCTGCCGAAGCCGATGCGGCTCCCACGGTGGACCCGCTGGAGAACATCTGGGCCGGCCAGAAGGACATGCTGGACGACATCAACAGCAGTACGCGCGGCCTGGTGCGTGACATCAACAAGCAGGCGGAGACCATGTCCAAGCAGGCGCGGCCCATCGTCGAGGAAGCCCGCCGCCTGCTCCTGCTCATCAACACGTTCAAGAACTGGCCCAACCCGCTGGAGGCCCTGGACCGCCGCATCTCCTTCACCGTGCAGCAGATGCAGCAGGTCATCGACCCCGTGCTGCTGGCCCGCAACAGCGTCAACTCCCTGCTGGAGCGCGTCAACCATCTGGCCGAGAGCCTGCCCGAGACCAAGGATCTGCCGTCCAACGCCGAGATCCGCGACTACTCGCGCCAGGTCACCAAGGCCCAGAAAAGCCTGACCGACGTCATCAAGCGCTATGATTCCGTGCTGTCGCCCACCCAGGACATGATGGCCGATCTGAAGAAGGCACAGAAAGACATCGCCACCATGCTGCCCCAGCTGTGGCGGGACTACTATCTGCAAGGCCCGGTGCCCTATCTCAGCCTCGAGACCTGGGAGACCGTGCCCAAACGCCTGCAATATGTCTGGCAGGGCATCCAGCTGCGCCTGCCCGTGGAGATCCCCGTCAGCGCCGACGGCTGGCATACGGCCGGCCTGCGCTTCGCCCTTTGCCTTTTGCTGGTGCTGTTCACCGGCATGGTGCTCTACCGTCGCTGGCGCCATTCCGGGACCCACGGCGAGGTGGGCCGCCACATGTTCCATGTGAGCCTGCCCTGGATCGGCCTGGGCCTGTCCCTGCTGGCTTCGTCGCTGTCCGCCCACGGGGATGTGTTCCGCTGCTTCCTGGCCCTGGGCAACCTGAGCATCATCATCGGCGAAGTTTTCCTGGCCTGGGACCTGCGCCGCTTGCAGCACCCGGACAAGGCCGCCGTCAGCAACCCCCTGTGGCAGCTCATCCCGCTGACGCTCTTTTCCTACATCCTGATCTACCTGCCCCTGCCGCCGGTGGTGACCCTCATCGCCTGGGTGGTGCTCATGCTCCTGCACCGTCTGTGGCGCGCCAAGAGCCACAGCCTGGAGGCCAGCACCCAGCTCGAGTCCACCCTCCTGTCAGGCAGCGCCATCATCTTCTGGGTGACCCTGGTGCTGGCCATCATGGGCCTGCACATTTTCAGCATGGGCCTGTACCTGTTCTACGTTTCCTGCTCGCTGGCCCTGCAGATCAGCGTGGCCAGCATGTCGGCCATCAACCGCTACAATGACCAGCTGCCCGACGAGGGCGGCTCGGCGGCCTTCTCCAGCCTTATGCTGGCCCTGGCCGCGCCGGTCATCCTGCTGCTGGCCATCGGCGGCATGTCCCTGTGGGTCTGCACCCTGCCCGGCGGCCTTTCCCTGTTGCAGGACTTCGTGCTCCAGGGCGTCAACGTGGGCGAGACGCGCTTCAACATGGTGCAGGTGCTGCTCATCATCAGCGTCTTCTTCCTGACCCGCACCGCCGTGCGCATGGGCACGCTCTTCCTTTCGCGCATGCCCAGCCGCGGCCTGCGTATCGATCCCACGCTCATCCAGCCCCTGCAGACGGCCTTCACCTACGCCCTGTGGGCGTTCTTCGGCCTGTTCACCCTGCGCTCGCTGGGCATGGAACTGAGCAGCCTGGCCATGGTCGCCGGTGGTCTGTCCGTCGGTATCGGTTTCGGCATGCAGACCATCATCAACAACTTCCTCTCCGGCCTGATCCTCATCTTCAGCCGCACCATGCAGGTGGGCGACGTGGTCGAAGTGGGCACCACCACGGGCCGCGTGCGCAAGATCAGCGTGCGCGCCACCATCGTGGAGACCTACGACAACGCCGTCATCTACGTGCCCAACTCCGAATTCGTGTCCACGCGCCTCATCAACTGGACGCGCAACAGCCGTACGGTGCGCCGTGACGTGGTGGTGGGCGTGGCCTACGGCAGCGACACCACCCTGGTCATGAAGCTGCTGTCCTCCGTGGCCAACGGCCACAGCGACATCCTCAAGTACCCCGCGCCGGTGGTGCTGTTCTCCAACTTCGGTGCCAGCACCCTGGACTTCACCCTGCGCTTCTGGGTGCGGGACTACGATGTCAGCGTCAAGACGGCCTCGGAGCTGCTGTTCGAGATCGACCAGCTGTTCCGCAAAAACAATATCGAGATCGCTTTCCCGCAGATGGACGTGCACATCAAGGACATGCCGCCCCGTGCCCGGAGCCCGCGTGACATGGCCACGCGCCCCACGGCGGCCCTGCCCGACTCTCCCGCCGACCGTCGTGCCCCGCACGGCAGCGCCCGGCCCCAGCGTCCCCTGCGCAACCGCAAGCCCCGTCCCGGCGGCAAGCTGGCCCCGCGGCCCCGGCCTGCGGCCGATGACGACACGCCCACCGACGAGGACCGTCAGCTGACGGCCTGACCCGTGCGCCCATGACGGGGCCCGAACCCCGTCCAACCCCCAGGAGGGAACCATGATCCGCCGCAAGGAAGACCACATCCGCTTCGACAAACAGATCGCCGGAGGCCCGGGCCTGGCCCACGCCACCCAGCTCCTCAACGAAGGCGAGTTCTACGACAAGGGGCGCCTGTTCAACATCGTGCGCCTGGGGCCCGGCGACGCCGTGGGCCGTCACCAGCATGTGGGCGACATGGAGGTCTACCACATCCTCAAGGGCCAGTGCCGCTATGACGACAACGGCACCGAGGTCATGCTCCATGCCGGGGACACGGCCGTCTGTCCCGACGGCGAATGGCATGCCGTCTACAACGACGGCCCCGACGACATGGAGATGGTCTGCCTGATCCTGTTCAAGTAGGACAGCGGGAAAGCCCCTGTCCGCTCCCAGACAAAAAAAGCCACCCGCAAGGGTGGCTTTTCCATACCGTTTACCTGAAAGATGCCGCCGCTGTCTGCCCGGTGGCCATCCCGGACGCACGCTGTCCCATCGTCATGATGGCGGGGCCGGAGCCCGGGACCATCCCCGTCTGTCAGTGCTCACCGGTACATATCAAGGAGCCCCATGAAAAATACAGGCTGTTCCCTGCTGCTGGCCCTGCTCCTGTGCGGCTGCGCCGCGTCACCAGCTGTCGTCCCCTTCCATTATGACAACGGCCCCGACTATGTCCGCGAAGGCCTGTACCGCATCGTGGATGACCGGGGCCGCATGGGTTATGCGGACGAGAGCGGCCGGGTGGTGATAGCGCCCCGTTTCGCCTTTGCCCTCCCCTTCGAAGGCGGCAAGGCGAAAGTCACGGACACGGGACAACGCAAGGAGGTCCCGGGCTCCGGCGGCGAGCACTGGTACTGGGAAAGCGATACCTGGTACTTCATCGACACAACGGGCCGAAAGACGGACGATCCCCAGGCGCGCGACGCCACCCCACTGCCGTAAAGGCAGGCACTAGCCCTTTGCCGCCAGCGGGCCCTTTTACCGGCAGGCACGCCCATGGGGCGCAAAAGCCGTACGGCGGAGCTCAGTCCCTGCCCGTCCCGTCCGTCTTCCCCGCAGGGCTTTCCGGCAGCAGACGGGTCTCCAGACTGGCATCCACCGGCACCTCGCGGCTGTAGAGGATCTTGTCCATGCGCACGGTGCCTGTGCCCGCGCCGCGCATGCTGCGGATGTGGCGCACCTCGGCGTAGAGGATGCGCGCCCGGGCCGCGTCCTTCTGCCAGCTCTTGCAGGCCGCCAGCGCCCCGGCCTGGTCCAGGGTGCGCTCCGGCACTTCCTGTCCGGCATGGGCCCGGCGGATGATGACGTGCGAGCCGGGGCCGCCGTCGGCATGCAGCCAGATGTCGTGGGCCGCGGCCAGCTTGCGGGCCGCGATGTTGCCCTTGGCGTCACGGCCGCGCAGCAGGGCAAAGCCGTCGTCACTGACGAAGAGCTGCACGTTGCGCGGCAGGGCCGCACCGCGCAGGGCCCCCAGCGCCACCGTGTTCCTGTCGGGCTTCCCGGCCTCTCCGGCGGCGTGCCCGATACCGCCCAGCAGGGCTTCCTGCCGGGCCGCCTGCACGGTGGCCAGTTCGGCCCGCAGCACCGCACGCCGTTCCGCCAGATGTTCAAGGCCACGCTGCCCGCGCCGGGCCGTATGGAACAGGCGTTCCATATTGTCCCGCACGCTGCGCCGCATATCCAGCTTCACGGTCTTGCGCGGCGTGTCCCCGTCGCCTTCATCCGGCGGCGGCAGCACCAGCTCCGGTGCGCGGAAATCCGCAGGCCAGCGCCACAGCCAGGCTTGCAACAGCAGGCCGTCCTCACGGGCGGCGCACATGCCCAGCAGGCGCTGCTCTTCCTCATCCAGCTTGGCCAGCAGCTGTTCCAGCTTGCGCAGACGGCGCGACAGGGGCAGGGCAGCGGCACCGGCGGCGTCGCGTGCGGCCTTTTCCAGCACCAGCTTTTGCCCGGCCTTCTCCACCAGGCCGAGGATGTCTTCCCCCTGTTCCTCATGCCAGCCCTGGGCCAGGGCATCCGGCAGGGGCCAGGCCGCGATGCGGCAGGAGGGCCGCTCGCTCCCGGCCTTCTCCTCCGCCTCTCCATCCGGCGGCGTATAGTAGAACACGTCCCCGCCGCCCAGGCGCAGGTCTTCCAGCAGGGCCTGCCGGTCCAGCTCGTCATACAGGGGCAGGGCACGGCGCAGGGCCGGTGTCAGTACCGGCCAGTCCCGCCAGTGCGCCAGGGCCTCTTCCAGTTCTCCGGGCTCCGGCCAGCGCAGGGACTCTTCCTGCGGGCTGCGGCTCACGGGCAAGAAGCGCACCGAGGCCCCTTCGCGCAAGTCCAGCAGCAGCCAGGTGGCCAGGGGCTCCCGCTCCGCGGCCTCGCCGCTCTCCGGCGTCATGTCCGCCATGTCCGGCTGCGCCCCGCTCTCAGGGGAAAGGCCGTCCTCCTCGCCTTCCGCCGGGCTCCAAAGCACCATCTGGCGGCGCAGGGCCTCTTCGGCCGCGGCCTCCCCGCCCACCAGCAGCCAGAGCTGGCGGCGGCTGAAGCAGCAGACCGTGGCCAGGATACGGTGCCCGGCCAGATATTTGCGCAGGCGCATGACCGGGGCCGAGGGGGCCCGTCCGGCGGCCAGACGGCTGCGGGAAAGGAAGAGGAAGGGTTCCTTGCGTGCGGCGCGCAGGCACAGCTGGCACTTGCGGCTGCCGCCTGCCTGACCGTAGCTCTGGCCGCGTGCGGCCAGATTGATGTTGAAGGCCAGCAGGCCGGGGGCCGGTTCCTGCACCTTTTCCAGCCAGCCGCCGATGATGCGCGGGGCGAGCTCCTCGCAAAAACGGGAAAAAAGATGGGCGTCCATAGATATTGCCGGGGATGTCCTTACCGGCGCGAAGCCGGGGCAAAAAACAGAAAAACGGGCCGGAGCCCGTTTTTTTGTGAAAAGGTCAAAGGATGCCGCGCTCCGGCGGCACAGGTCAAGGATGCGCGCTAGTCGCCGCGCAGATGTTCGTCCTCTTCCTGCTTGGCCTTGCAGTTGATGCACAGACGGGTGACAGGACGGGCCTTGAGACGGGGGATGGCGATCTCTTCGCCGCATTCGTCGCAAATACCGTAGGTGCCGTCGTCGATGCGCTGCAACGCGGACTGGATCTTGCGGATCAGGCGGCGTTCGCGGTCACGGATGCGCAGGGTGAAGGCGCGGTCGGATTCAGCGGTAGCCCGGTCAGCAGGGTCGGCAAAGACTTCGTTGCTGTCCGTGAGCTCTTCGATGGTGGAGTCGCCCTTCTGCTTGGCTTCCTCCAGCATACTGGTGAGGAGCTTGCGGAAATACTCTATATCCTTCTGGTCCATATAAGCCTCCCAAAACTGGCCCTGTAGGCACGATTTTGGCATTGTTGCCCCATAATGAGGAATCGCTCCTCATTACCCGGAAAAAGTTATCTTGTAAAGCGGTACGCGCCTATTCCCCCGCCTCCTCCTGCGGCGGGATGCCGTGCAGGCGTGCTTTCTGCTCGGCACGCAGTTCTTCGCGGGCCGGCACCCAGGCCGGTTCCTGCCAGATGCCCTCACGCGAGGGCAGCACCTCGCCCTGCCAGCCGCCGCCCAGCCAGCTGGCCCGCACGCCCACGGGGGCCCCCAGGCGCACGGCCTTGCCGGAGTAGGAGGCCATCAGGGCCGCCGCCGCACGCAGCACCTCTTCCGGCCATGTACGGCCCCCGCAGGCCACGGCCAGCGGACCGGGGATGTCGGCCAGATGGATCTTGGCATCGTCCTTGCCCAGTACCGTGTGCAGGGCCTGGTTGTCGGCACTGGTGCGGCCGATGGCCAGCCAGTAGTCCCGGCCGTCCTGCTGCGCCCAGAACTGCCGCCCCAGATTGGAGAGTTTGAAGGCCCGCGTGTCGGGTTCGGGCCAGCGGGAGAGCACGGGCCAGTAGCGGCGGGCGTTCTCCTTGTCCGCCAGACGGCAACCGCCGCCGGGCGTGGGGATCTCGGGCAGCTGGTACTTTTTGGCCAGTTCCAGCTGGTCCTTGCGGCCGCGCCCGCTGATGCCCAGCAGACGGGAACGGTCCACGAAGCCCTCCTCCTCGGCGGGTGTGGGCGCCAGATGCAGGGCGCTCAGGGGACGCAGCAGGATGTCCTGCACCCCGGCATCGCGGCGGATGGCGTTGAGCACGTCCCGGCGCTGCGACATGGGACGCTGCCCCATGACCTCGCCCGTGGCCAGCAGGCGCGCGCCGATGCTCTCCATGTAAAGGCGGGCATGGCGCAGGAGCAGGATCTTGCAGTCCACGCAGGGGTTCATGACCTTGCCGAAGCCGTGGGCCGGGCGGGCACGCAGCATGGCGCAAAAATCGTCGCTCACGTCCAGGGTGCGGATGTCCAGCCCGTAGAGGTTGCTCCAGCGCTCCACGGCGCCGGGATCACCGAAGAAGGGGGAATGGCAGTGCAGGCAGCAGACCCGCAGGCCCTGTTCCTCCAGGACCTTGGCCGCCAGGATGCTGTCCAGGCCGCCGGAAAAAAGCACGACCACATCCACCGGCCGCTGGTCAGCATTGACCATGCCGGGCGCGGCGGGGGTCTGGAAATCGGAGGGAGTGTTCATCATGGCCCGCCTTCTACGCGAAAGCGGGGGCAGGAGGCAAGAGCCTGGCCCGGATTTTCACAGCTTTTGGATAGGTTTTTTTCGTCCTGCCGCCTCTGCGGGCCCCGTGCAGGGATGGGGACGCTCTTGAGGAGCCGCACGCGTGCCTCATCCCCTGCCGCGGCGCTCCTTTCCCGGCGAATGGGCCTGCCGTTTGACGGAGCGGACCGAAGGCCCGTCCGTCCGCTCCGGCGCGCCTGCACGGCATCGGGACCTGGAGCGGGATACGGTACAGGGAGCAGGAGCAGCGCGCCCCACTCCTGCCGCCGCACAGCCGTCCCTTCTCCCCTTGACAATTATTGAGATTTATTCCTGAATAACGCAGTTTTTGTGCGCGCCCGCACAGCCGTCCCCCTGCCCAGGGCGTATCCTGTGATGCCCGGCATGCGCAGGGGCCCGTGCCGTGACGAAGGCGGCATCCCCGCAGCCCGCAAGGGCCCGTCCCGGGAGGCCTGCCGCCTTCCTTGCCTTGCCGTGCGCGCTTTGCTATACTGCGTTGCTTAAATTTCCTACAGGGAGCGTCTCTATGGCCAAAAAACCGGCCCTTTCTCCTGAAGAAGCCCGCGCCGAAGCCCTGGGCACCGCACTTGCCACCATCGAACGCAAGTACGGCAAAGGCGCGGTCATGAAGCTTTCCGACGAAGCCCATGTCAATATCCCCGTCATCCCCACGGGTTCCATCGGTCTCGACCTGGCCCTGGGCGTGGGCGGTATCCCGCGCGGCCGTATCACGGAGATCTTCGGCCCCGAATCTTCGGGCAAGACCACCCTTACCCTGCACATCATCGCCGAATGCCAGAAAATGGGCGGCACCTGTGCCTTCGTGGACGCCGAACACGCCCTGGACGTGAACTACGCCCGGCGCCTGGGCGTCAACACCGACGAGCTGCTCATCTCCCAGCCCGACTACGGTGAGCAGGCCCTGGACATCGCCGACATGCTGGTGCGTTCCGGCGCCGTGGACCTGGTGGTGGTGGACTCCGTGGCCGCCCTCATCCCGCAGGCCGAACTGGAAGGCGACATGGGCGAGAGCCAGGTGGGCGGTCATGCCCGCCTCATGTCCCACGCCATGCGCCGCCTTACCGGCACCATCCACAAGTCGCGCACGTCCGTGATCTTCATCAACCAGATCCGCATGAAGATCGGCGTCACCGGCTACGGCAGCCCCGAGACCACCACCGGCGGTAACGCCCTCAAGTTCTACTCCTCGGTGCGCATGGACATCCGCCGCATCCAGACCCTCAAGGACAAGGAAGAGTCCTTCGGTTCCCGCACCCGCGTGAAGGTGGTCAAGAACAAGGTGGCCCCGCCGTTCCGCAGCGCCACCTTCGACATCCTCTACGGTCAGGGCATCTCCCGCTCGGGCGAGCTCATCGACCTGGGCCTGGAAGCCAAGATCATCGAGCAGAGCGGCTCGTGGTTCGCTTTCGGCTCCGAAAAGCTGGGCCAGGGCCGCGAAAAGGTCCGTGCCCTGCTGGACGAGGACCCGGAACTGCGCCGCCAGATCGAAGCCAAGGTCACGGAATTCCTGGGCATGCATCCGCAGGAGTTCATCCCCAGCGAAGAGGATCTGGACGACGGCAGCGCCGCCATGTCCGATCTGGACTAGTTTTTTGTGTGCAACGCGGCCCTGCGGGGCCGCCCGTTTTTTTATCGCCCTTCCGGGCAGCAACATGGAGCCCCTATGCTCACCGCCAAAGAGATTCGTCGCCGTTATCTGGAATTCTTCGCCCGCAACGGGCATGACATCCTGCCCTCCGGGCCCCTGATCCCGCCCAACGACCCCACCCTGCTCTTCACCAACGCGGGCATGGTGCAGTTCAAGAAGTTCTTCCTGGGCGAAGAAGTGCGCGACGTGCCGCGCGTGACCACCTCGCAGAAGTGCCTGCGCGTGTCCGGCAAGCACAACGACCTCGAAAACGTGGGTCGCACCGCGCGCCACCACACCTTCTTCGAGATGCTGGGCAACTTCTCCTTTGGCGATTACTTCAAGCGCGAGGCCATCACCTGGGCCTGGAAGTTCGTGACCGAAGAACTGGAACTGCCCAAGGAACGCCTGTGGGTGACCGTCTTCCGCGAGGACGACGAAGCCGCCGCCATCTGGCAGGAAGTGGCCGGTCTGCCCGCCGAGCGCATCGTGCGCATGGGCGAGAAGGACAACTTCTGGACCATGGGCGATACCGGCCCCTGCGGTCCCTGTTCCGAGATCTACATCGACCAGGGCGAAGACATGGCCTGCGGCCCGGATTGCGGCATCGGCAAGTGCGACTGCGACCGCTTCCTGGAGATCTGGAACCTGGTCTTCACCCAGTTCGACCAGCACGCCGACGGCACCCGTGACCGTCTGGCCCGTCCCAACATCGATACCGGCATGGGCCTGGAACGCATCGCCGCCGTCTGCCAGGGCAAGCGCTCCAACTTCGACTGCGACCTGTTCCAGGACATCATCCAGTACGCCGCCGAGCTGGCCGGCGTGAAGTACAGCTTCAGCGCGCCCGACACCAATGACGTGGACACGGCCCTGCGCGTCATCGCCGACCACGCCCGCGCCGCCGCCTTCCTCATCGCCGACGGCACCCTGCCCTCCAACGAGAGCCGCGGCTACGTGCTGCGCCGCCTCATCCGCCGCGCCCTGCGCTTCGCCACGCTCATGGGCGTGCACGAGCCCTTCCTGTACAAGGTGGCCCGCAAGGTCACCGAGATCATGGGCGAGGACTACCCCGAACTGACCGAACACGCCGATTTCATCGCCCGCGCCGTGCATGAGGAAGAACAGCGCTTCTCCCTCACCCTGGGCAAGGGCCTGGCCCTGCTGGAAGACCAGCTGGCCGAACTGGAAAAGGCCGGCGACAAGGTCATCCCCGGCGAGTTCTGCTTCAAGCTGTCCGACACCTACGGCTTCCCGCTGGACATCATCACCGACGTGTCCGAAAAGCGCGGCTTCAGCGTGGACGTGGCCGGCTTCGAGGCCCACATGGCCGAACAGCGCCGCCGCGCCCGCGAGAGCCAGAAAAAGTCCGGCCTGCTGGGCCAGGACGGCAGCGGCTCCTCGCTGTTCCAGCAGCTGGCCGACGACGGCCTGCAGAGCGTCTTCACCGGCTACAGCGGCCTGAACGGCCAGGGCCGCATCGTGGCCCTGCTGGACGAGAGCGGCCTGAGCGTGGAAGAACTGCCCGCCGGGCAGAAGGGCTATGTGGTCACCAACCAGACCCCCTTCTACGGCGAGTCCGGCGGCCAGGCCGGTGATACCGGCCGCATGGAAGGCCCCGACGGCGCCGCCCGCGTGCTGGATACCCAGAAGCCCGCGCCCACCCTTATCGTCCACAACATCGAAGTGGAACAGGGCCTGCTGCGCATCGACCAGGAAGTGGCCCTGAGCGTGGAAGAAGACGCCCGCATGGCCACGGCCCGCAACCACAGCTGCACCCACCTGCTGCACGCCGCCCTGCGCTCCGTGCTGGGCACCCACGTGAAGCAGGCCGGTTCGCTGGTCAACAGCCAGCGCCTGCGCTTCGACTTCTCCCACATCGCGGCCCTGACCCCCGAGGAGCTGGCCGCCGTGGAACGCCAGGTCAACCGCGCCATCATGGCCGACTACCCTGTCTGCACCAAGGAAATGAAGCATGACGAGGCCGTGGCCAGCGGCGCCATGGCCCTGTTCAACGAAAAATACGGCGACACCGTGCGCGTGGTCAGCATGGGCGACGACGCCCATACCGAATCCGTGGAACTGTGCGGCGGCACCCACCTGAGCCACACCGGCCAGGCGGGCAGCTTCCTCATCGTGTCCGAGAGCGGCGTGGCCGCCGGCGTGCGCCGCATCGAGGCCGTCACCGGCTGGAACGCCTATGACCTGGCCGTGGCCCAGCGTGCCGAACTGCACGACCTTTCGGCCCTGCTCAAGGCCAAGCCCGGCCAGCTGGCCGAACGCGTGCAGGCCCTGCACAGCGATGTGAAGAAGCTGCGCAAGGCCTCCGAAAAGGCGGCCGCCAGTCCGGCCACCGGCGCCGACCTGGTGCAGAAAGCCACCGAGGTCAACGGCGTGAAGCTGCTCACCGCCAAGCTGGACGGCGTGCCGGTCAAGGCCCTGCGCGACATCATGGACGACGTGCGCTCCCGCATCCCCTCCGGCGTGGCCTGCCTGGCCACGGTGGAAGGCGAGAAGGTGGGCCTGCTGCTCTACGTCTCCAAGGACCTGCACGGCCGCTTCACCGCGCCCGCCCTCATCAAGGACGTGGCCGCGCCCTGCGGCGGCTCCGGCGGCGGTCGTCCCGACCTGGCCCAGGCCGGCGGCACCAAGGCCGACGGCGTGGAAGCCGCGTTCGACGTGCTGCGCGCCAAGATCGCCGGCTAACTTCGTGACTGCCGGGGAGGGCCGCCGCATCGGCGCCCCTCCCCGTTCCGGCCCCGCAGCCACCGTTTTTCCCTCTGCTTCCGGCAGGCCCCGCGGCCTTCCGGGCAGACAGGCACCATGACGGCGGGATGATCCCGTCCCGTCCCCAGACACTCAGGCCGGGCGTTCCTCCGGGCTTCCCCGCGCCATACCCCCCGCCCCGTGTCCGCTATCCCGGCGGGGCACAAACGGCGACTCGCTGTAAAGGATCGTACGATGATCGGTATTTCCAAACTGTATTGCGGTCAGGTGGAGCCCTCCGACGCCCTGCGTTACGGCCGTGAATCCGGCAACCTGCCCTCGCACCTGCTCCAGTTCTCCAAGGACAAGAAGCCCGTGGTGGTCTGGAACATGACCAAGCGCTGCAACCTGAAGTGCGTGCACTGCTACGCCCAGGCCGTGCCCGTGGACGGCGCCGACGACATCAGCACCGAACAGGCCAAGACCATGATCGACGACCTGGCCGCCTACGGCGCGCCGGTCATGCTCTTCTCGGGCGGCGAGCCCCTGGTGCGCAAGGACCTGGTGGAACTGGCCAGCCATGCCACCTCCAAGGGCATGCGCGCCGTCATCTCCACCAACGGCACCCTCATCACCAAGGAAAAGGCCCGTGAACTCAAGGGCGTGGGCCTCTCCTACGTGGGCATCTCCCTGGACGGCATGGAAGAAGTGCACGACCGTTTCCGCGGCGTGCCCGGTGCCTTCCGCAAGGCCCTGGAAGGCGTGGCCAACTGCCAGGCCGAAGGCCTGAAGGTGGGCCTGCGCTTCACCATCAACAAGCGTAACGTGGGCGAGATCCCCGGCATCTTCCGCCTGCTGGCCGACCTGGAAGTGCCCCGCGCCTGTTTCTACCACCTGGTGTACTCGGGCCGCGGTTCCGAGCTCATCAAGGAAGACCTGGATCACGCCGAGACCCGTCAGGTGCTGGACCTCATCATGGACGAGACCCGCGCCCTGTTCGACGCCGGCAAGCCCAAAGAGATCCTCACCGTGGACAACCACGCCGACGGTCCCTATGTGTGGATGCGCATGAAGCGTGAAGATCCCAAGCGCGCCGAAGAGATCTTCGAGCTCCTGCAGTACAACGAAGGCAACAACTCCGGCCGCGGCATCGGCTGCATCTCCTGGGACGGCAAGGTGCATGCCGACCAGTTCTGGCGCAACCACACCTTCGGCAACGTGCTGGAGCGCCCCTTCTCCGAGATCTGGGACGACCCCAACATCGAGCTGCTGCACAAGCTCAAGGACAAGAAGGCCCATGTGGGCGGCCGCTGTGCCAAGTGCCGCTTCCTGAACATCTGCGGCGGCAACTTCCGCGCCCGTGCCGAAGCCTACTACGGCGACGAATGGGCCCAGGACCCCGCCTGCTACCTCACTGACGAAGAGATCGGCCTGTAGGCCCTTTTCTCCAAAGATAAAAAATGTCCCGGCATCCCAGGATGCCGGGGCTCTTTCATACCAGTCTTTCCCTCAACCACATTCCCCGGTGCCATGTCCCAAAAAGTCCAGCATATCCCTCCTTCCGGGCACCTGAGCACAGCGTCCCTGGCCTTGTTGATGGCCGGTCAAAGCCTGACCACACAATATCTCTCCGGCGTGGATATTCGGGGACTTGTCCTGGCGGACATCGCCGCCTCCCTGCTGCTGGTCCTTGTCTGCGGGACGCGTTTCCTGCGTATCGTGAGCCTGCTGCAGGGCCTGCTTTCGCTCTTCTGTCTCAGTTATGCGGCCAGTATGGGAATGCCGCCGACGCTGGCCGCCATCCTCAACGGCAGCCGGCAGATCGCAGGCATGGATTTACGCAGTCTGTGGACCTATATTGATCCAGCCGCCCTTGTCGCTCTCAGCCTGCTTGTCGCGATCCAATGCTGGCTCTGCGGCCGTAAGCCCCGTTACCGTCACCGCTGGTTGGCGATCATCCCGGCCTGCGCTCTGCTGGCAACGCAGTACAATGCCTGCCTGCTCCAGCCGCCGCGACACTTCACGCCGGAATTCATCTTGGGAGAAGGCCGCTCCCGGTTCGAACCTCCGGCACGTCGTTCCCTCAAATACCGGGGCTATCTGGGTACTTTTTTGATGGAACTGGGCTCAGGTACTGCTTTTACCCCCCCGTATGTCCCTGCCCGAACCTGCTCCTCCGCTTGGACTGATCAGATTCCCGTTCCCGCCGCCCCGTCACAGCTGGCACTGGTGCAGGTGGAGTCTTTGGACTTTGAGTTGCTGGAAATGGACGTTGACGGACGGCCCGTTATGCCCTTCCTGCGCAGCCTGCTCCCTGATGCCATCCTGCTGCGCCTGGACGGGACCAAGAAACTGGCCTCCGCCAATTCCGATTTCGAACTCTTCAACGGTCTGGAAGCCAGCCCTGACTTCGTCCACTACGAATACGAAAATGCCTATCCGCGCAGCCTCATCGCCCAGCTGGGTTCCGGCGGGCGTCCTGTGGAAGTTTTTCATGGTCTGCCCGCCAACTACATGAATCTCAGGGCCGCGTACAAGCTGCAGGGCTTCTCGCGCTACCACGATATCGAAGTCATGCGTGCTGCGGGCGTCAGGCCTCTGGACTGCTGGTGGGCAGGCGTCGTCACGGACAAGGATCTTTTCGACTATGCAGCCCAGCAGATGCCTTCAGGTCCTTTCGTCCAATTCATCATCACCATGAGTATGCATCTGCCGGAGTATGTGGACCGCATCGCTCCTGAACGACGCTTCTGTTCCTCATCTAGGTCAGCTTTTCTGACTTTGGCCCACGATACCGACATTGCCCTGCGACACTATGTGGCCAAACTCCCGCAGGGAGCTATGCTCATTCTCTGGGGGGATCACCGTTCTTACAGTCGCGATAATTCCGGCCTGATCCCATTCCTCGTCTACATCAAAGGGGCAAGCCTGCATTTCGACGGCCGCGACCTGCCTGTCATGAGCCGTTGCAGCATGTACTTCTATCTGCAAAGGATCTTCGGGAAGGGTGCTGACGCGCCTTCCTGCGGGGGAAGCCATGAGAGAGAGAGAGAGAGAGAGAGAGAGAGATTCTGTTCACGCTCGTATGCGTCGCACTGATCTTCGGGATCGTCCACAACAGTGAAACGGCCAAGAACGCGCTGACCAATGCCGCGGCCTCATGTTTTGATATTCCGCTCAAGCCCGGCGTATTTGCCTTTGCGTCCACATCGCCGGAGCTGTACATCGCCCACGCGGGCGGCGTTATCGATGGACAATGCCATACCAACAGCCGCGAAGCCGTAGAGGAGTCCCTGCGTCGCGGCTACCGCTATATCGAGCTGGACTTGCAGGTGACGCGGGACAACCACCTTGTAGCCGTGCATGACTGGGACCGCCTGCGTGACATGGCCGGGGCCCCGGAACTTCCTGTGCCGCCCACACTGGCTGAAGTGCGCGGTCTCACACTCAAAGGCGGGCTCCACATACTTGACGGCAAAGACATTGCCGAACTCATGCTTCGCCATCCGCGGATGATTCTGATCACGGACAAAATCCATGATATGGCCCTGCTGGCGCGGGAACTTCCCTTCCATGACAGGATCATTGTGGAAGTCTTCAACCGCTGGGATTATCTGGTCTGCCTTTGGCATGGCTTCACACCCGCTTTTTCCCTGCCCTGGAAGCTGGACGACCTGAAGCATTTCCTGACGCTCGATGCATCCTGGTATACGGTATCCGCTATTGCCTGGCAGGAAGACCATGCGCCGCTGCTGCGGCATATCGCCGCCCTGCGTGCCGCAGGCAAAGAGGTGCTGCTGTTCCGGGCAGGATGCCCCAAAGAGCTGGACATGGAAGGACAGGCTTTTCTCCGGCGGAATGCCGGCCGCTATTTCACAAAGCTCTATACGGATGCCCAAAGGGACCTGTCACCGGATGTGCGGTGATGCCAGGAAAGGAGTACGGGGGGAGACCCGTCCGATACCGGAGATGCCCCTCCACCTTTCCCCGCAAAACGAAGATCGATCCCGTCGGCCGCAGCCACAGGTTGCCCTGTCCGCATCGCCCTATAATCGTCCCAAAACGTAGCCGCCCCAGACGGCAGCCAGGAAAAGCTGGGCCGTGAATTGGGCGGCGCTCCCCATATCCTTGGCCTTCTTGGCCAGCGGATGCCATTCCAGCGAAATACGGTCCACCACGTTCTCGATGGCGCTGTTGAGCAGTTCCACCAGCAGGCAAAGCACCAGCGGCACGGCCAGCAGGACGGATTCCGCCCAGTCCCGCCCCAGCCGGCAGGCCAGGGGCAGACCGATCACGGCCAGCAGGCATATCTGCCGGAAAGCCTCCTCGTCCTGCCAGGCGGCTTTGTAGCCGGCCAGAGAATACCGCGTGGCATTCAGCAGGCGGACCAGTCCCCTCTTTCCCTTCAATTCGTTGCGAGCATCCATACACACCCCCATTCACAGCTTTGCCGACCCGCCTTGCATGCCTGCAATCACAGTGGTGCCCGGCGGCTTTTCCCTTGTGGCGTTTTGCGCTATGGTGGCCTTCTCATCGGAAGGCCCCGTGCCCTGCCGCCCGACGGCATCAGGACGCAGGCTTTTCCGGGCGCCGGTCTTTCCCGCTATCCCGCCGGGCCGGGGACGAACCGTCGCCGTCCTCCCCAAACACAACCGCGGCATTGCCGCATCGAGGTAGAACCATGTCCCAATCCTTCCATCGCGGCAGACGTTTGCGCTGGACCCCCGAGATCCGCAGCATGGTGCGCGAGACCCCGCCCCTGCTGGCCGAAGACCTCATCATGCCCTACTTTGTGGTGGAGACCGAAGACCAGTCCTTCCGCAAGGAGATCGGCGCCATGCCCGGCCAGTACCAGCTGTCGCTGACCGAGCTGGAAAAGCAGGTGGAAAAGGCCGTGGATGACGGCCTGAAGTCCGTGATCCTCTTCGGCATCCCGGCCGTGAAGGACGAAAAGGCCAGCGGCGCCTATGCTGAAGACGGCATCGTACAGGAAGCCGTGCGCCGCCTCAAGCATCGCTGGCCCTCGCTCTACGTCATCACCGACGTGTGCCTGTGCGAATACATGAGCCACGGCCACTGCGGCATCCTGACCCCCGGCGGTGCGGTGCTCAATGACCCCACCCTGGAACTGCTGGCCAAGACCGCCGTGAGCCATGCCGCCGCCGGTGCCGACATGGTGGCCCCCTCCGACATGATGGACGGCCGCGTGGCCGCCATCCGTCACGCCCTGGACGAATCCGGCCTGGTCATGGTGCCCATCATGTCCTATGCCGTGAAATACGCCTCGGCCTTCTACGGCCCCTTCCGTGAAGCCGCCGAATCCGCCCCGGCCTGCGGCGACCGCAAGAGCTACCAGATGGATCCCGGCAACGCCCGTGAAGCCATCATCGAAGCCCTGGCCGACCTGGACGAAGGCGCCGACTGCCTCATCGTCAAGCCCGCCGGTCCCTACATGGACATCATCCGCCAGGTGCGCGACGCCGTGGACGTGCCCCTGTGCGCCTATCAGGTGAGCGGTGAATACAGCATGATCCGCGCCGCCGGCCTCAACGGCTGGATCAACGAAGAAGCCGTGATGATGGAAAGCCTGCTGGGCATGAAGCGCGCCGGCGCCAAGATGCTCATCACCTACTTCACCGAGACCCTGCTCAAGCAAAGGCTGGTGCGCTGATGCATGACGAGAAGCACATGCCGGGCCATCCCGGCGGCATGGGGGGACACCCCGGCGGCCATCCCGGTACCGCGGGTGCCCATCCCGGCGGTCATCCCGGGGGCGCGCCCGGCCACAAGATGGTGCGCACCCTTGAGGACGGCACGCCCGCCTGCAAGCTCATCGCCTGGGAAGTGACCCGCTCCTGTAACCTGGCCTGCAAGCACTGCCGCGCCGAGGCCCACCCGGAACCCTATCCGGGCGAGTTCTCCACCGAAGAGGCCAAGGCCCTCATCGACACCTTCCCCCAGGTGGGCAACCCCATCATCATCTTCACCGGCGGCGATCCCATGATGCGCCCCGATGTCTATGAACTGGTGGCCTATGCCCGCAACAAGGGGCTGACCTGCGCCTTCTCGCCCAACGGCACCCTGATCACGCCCGAACTGGCCCGCAAGATCAAGGAAGCCGGCGTCAACCGCTGCTCCATCTCCATCGATGGCGCCGACGCCGCCAGCCACGACGAGTTCCGCGGCGTGCCCGGGGCCTTCGAAGCCTCCATGCGCGGCATCGAATACCTTAAACAGGCCGGGGTGCCCTTCCAGATCAACACCACGGTCACGCGCAACAACCTGCACAGCTTCAAGGACATCTTCAATCTGTGCGAGCGCATCGGCGCGGCCGCCTGGCACATCTTCCTGCTGGTGCCCATGGGCCGGGCCTCCGGCCTGGCCGACCAGGTCATCAGCGCCGAGGAATACGAGGACGTGCTGCACTGGCTCTACGACTTCCGCAAGACCACCAGCATGCACCTCAAGGCCACCTGCGCGCCGCACTACTACCGCATCATGCGCCAGCGCGCCCATGAGGAAGGCGTGGCCGTCACGCCCGAGACCTTCGGCATGGACGCCATGACCCGCGGCTGTCTGGGCGGCACGGGCTTCTGCTTCATCAGCCATACCGGCCAGGTGCAGCCCTGCGGCTATCTGGAACTGAACTGCGGCAACGTGCGCGAGACGCCCTTCCCCGAGATCTGGCGCAACAGCAAGTACTTCCGCCAGTTCCGCGACCAGAAGTGCTACGAAGGCAAGTGCGGCGTGTGCGAGTTCCACAAGGTCTGTGGCGGCTGTCGCGCCCGCGCCTGGAGCATGAACGGCAACCATATGGCCGAAGAGCCCCTGTGCACCTATCAGCCCAAGCGCGCCACGGGCGCAAAGTGAGCGAGCATGACGGACGCCCCTGAATACTGCGGTCCCCACACCACGCAGGAAGCCCTGGACGAGACCGACCGCCGCCTGCTGGACATCATCCAGACGGCCTTTCCCCTGACGCCCCGCCCCTATGCCGACCTGGGCACGCTGCTGGGCATCCCGGAGGAGGAGGCCCTGGAGCGCGTGCGCAGCCTGCGCGAGCGGCGCGTCATCCGCCGCCTGGGTGCCAACTTCCAGTCCAACAAGCTGGGATTCGTCTCCACCCTCTGCGCGGCCAAGGTGCCCGATGACAAGATGGACGACTTCGTACACGAAGTGAACGCCCGTCCCGGCATCACGCACAACTACCTGCGCGAGCACAACTACAACATCTGGTTCACGCTCATCAGTCCCTCGCGGGAAGACGAGCGCGCCACGCTGGATGACATCACGGCCCGTACGGGCATCCCCATCCTCAACCTGCCCGCCACGCGTTTGTTCAAGATCCGCGTGGACTTCCGCATGCAGGACTGAGACCCGTTCCCGATACTGAGGGGAGGCCGCAAGGCCTCCCCTTTTTTGTCTGATCCTGCCGCCGCTGCCTGCGGCCCTCCGCCGCCCCTCCCCAGGGGCCCCTTGCCCCCTCTTGAGCTCCGCCAAGGCCTGTGCTAACACCTCAGACAAGTTGTTGAAAATTCGTTTCACCTTACGGGCATGCGGATTTCCTGCCGTGCACCTCCCCGGCGCTACCTGAAGGTCCGCCTGCTTTTCTTCTCTTTTTCTTTCGCGATCCTGTCCTAAAATGTCACAGGATCATCACAACCATGCGGCAGTATCCCGGGAACAGCCACGCGCACAAGGAGAGCGGCATGACCTCCCAGATAGTCCTCAAGTATCCTGAGCAACCCTGCTCGCCCGAAGACATGCAGGATCTTTCCTGCCCCAACCTTTTCCTCAACCGGGAAATCAACTGGCTGGACTTCAACGCCAAGGTTCTGGACGAGGCCCTCTCGCCCCGGCAGCCCCTGCTGGAACAGCTCAAATTCCTTGCCATCTTCTATAACAACCTCGACGAATTTTTCATGGTCCGCGTGGCCAACATCCTGCGCCAGTACCGCAACGGCGCCCCCAACGGCTCGGCCGACCGCATCACGCCGGCCAAGCAGCTGGCCGAGATACGCCGCCGCACCCTGCTGCTGACCTCACGCGCACAGAGCCACTGGCTCAAGAACCTGGCTCCGCAATTGCTGGAAAGGGGCGTGCGCATCGTGCGCTACACCGATCTTTCGGAAAAGCAGCGCCGCTTCCTGGACGGCTATTTCCGCAACGAGATCTATCCCGTGCTCACGCCCCAGGCCATCGACCCGGGGCACCCCTTCCCCACCATCTCCACCACCTGCCTCAATTTCATCATCCAGCTGCGCAACCGCGACAACGAATCGCGCTTCGTGCGCCTGAAGTGCCCCAACAACCTCTCGCGCTTCATCTTCATCCCGCGCAACAAGGAGGCCAAGACCTACGCCTCCCTGGGCTTCGACCCCAACGTGCGCGGTGACGACATTGTGCTGCTGGAAGACCTCATGGCCCAGTATCTGGGCCTGCTCTTCCCCGGCCATACGGTGGTCAGCTCCGCCCTGTTCCGCATCACCCGCAACACCGACCTGGAGATCGAAGAGGACGAGGCCGACGACCTGCTGGAAGCCGTGCGCGACCTGGTGGAACAGCGCCGCTTCGGCGACGTGGTGCGGCTGGAGATCGCCCACAAGGCCTCGCGCGAGCTGGTGGACTTTCTGGCCCGGCGCCTGCGCCTGCAGCCCTTCCAGATCTACCGCATCAAGGGGCCCATGGGCTTTTCCGAATTCATGACCCTCTATAATGTGGACCGGCCCCAGCTCAAGACGCCCGGCATCCAGGGGCACATCTCGCGCCTGTTCCAGGAAGGCGACATGTTCGGCCACCTGCGCAAGCGGGACGTGGTGCTCTTCCATCCCTACGACAGCTTCAAGGCCGTGCTGGACTTCATCCGCCGCGCCTGCGAGGATCCCAACGTCCTGGCCATCAAGCAGACCCTGTACCGTGCGGGCAACGATTCGCCCATCGTGCGCGCCCTCATCGAGGCCCGGCGCCGCGGCAAACAGGTGGTGGCCGTGGTGGAGCTCAAGGCCCGCTTCGACGAGGAACGCAACATCACCTGGGCCGAAGAGCTGGAAAAGGAAGGCGTCAACGTGGTCTACGGCTTCATCGGCCTGAAGGTGCACGCCAAGCTCTGCCTGGTGGTGCGCCGCGAAGCCGGGCACATCACGCGCTATGTCCACATCGGCACGGGCAACTACAATGCCTCCACGGCCAAGATCTACACGGACATGGGCCTCATCACCTCCAATGAGGACATCTGCGCCGACGTCACCGACCTGTTCAACGTCATGACCGGCTATGCGGACCGCGACCTGTACCGCAAGCTGCTGGTCTCGCCCCAGGCCATGCGCGGCCCGCTCATGGAGATGATCCGCCGCGAGATCGAGCTGCACAAGCGCTACGGCAACGGCGAGATCATCTTCAAGTGCAACCAGCTGGTGGATGCGGGCATCATCCGCGCCCTGTACCGGGCCTCCATGGCCGGTGTGCGCGTGCGTTTGCAGGTGCGCGGCATCTGCTGTCTGCGCCCCGGCCTGCCGGGCATCAGCGAGAACATCACGGTCACCAGCATCGTGGGCCGCTTCCTGGAGCACTCGCGCATCTACTGGTTCCATGCCAACGGCGAAGACATCATGTACATCGGCAGCGCGGACCTCATGCCGCGCAACCTCGACCACCGCATCGAGGTCCTGACCCCCATCCTCGATCCCGAACTGCGCCGCAAGATCCGCGAGGACATCCTCGAAGTCCACCTGGCGGACAACGTCCAGACCTGGCAGCTGCAGGCCGATGCCACCTATACGCGGCTCAAGCCCTCCAGCAAGGAAACTGCCGTCAACGCGCAGGAACGCATGATCGCCCAACATATCAGCAGGGACGATATCTGATCCCAAGGAGCTTTCATCATGGCTACCAAAAAACGCCCCGCCGGCAAGACCGGCAGCAGCACCAGCCGCAGCCGGCAGCAGCGCCAGGGGCAGAGCTCTACCACCACCGCCGCTCCCCGCAACGACAGCGCCGAACTTCTCCAGGCTTCCCTGCCCGGCACGGACACGCCGCAGCCCGCTCCCGAAGCCGCCGAAGCGCCTGCCGTGACGCCGGTCGTCGCGGAAGAGGCTGCCCCGGAGCAGCCGAAGGAGTGCGCGGCCGCTGCCCCCGAAGTGCAGGCAGGCTGCCCTGAAGAAACGATGAAGGAGGAAGCGGTCCCCGCCGAAGAGCCCGAACGGGCTCCGGCCGAAGCGCCCGTGACGGCGCAGGAAGCTCCGGCGCCGGACGCCGGAGCGGAGCAGGAAGCCGCCGCTCCCCAAAAGAAAGCCAGGAAAAAGGACAAGGAAGAAAAGAAGGCCAAGACGGGCAAGAAGCGCGTCAAGGTCGCCGGTCCCGAAACGGCCGATGCCGCCCACGACTGGACGCCCCTGCCCTGCGAGGCCCTGCTGGAGCACCTGCTGCCGGGCAGCCCCGAGCTGGAGGCCACCCGCCGTCACGGCCAGCATGTGGCCCATCTGGCGGAACAGCTCTTCGACCAGCTCCAGCCCCTGCACGGTCTGGACGGCCGCTGGCTCTACCGCCTGCGCATCGCCTGCTGCCTGCATGACATCGGCTTCGCTTCCGGGCGCAAGGGCCACCACAAAAAGGGCATGCGCATCGTGGAGCAGGACACCAGCCTGGCCCTGCTGCCCGAAGACCGCTCCCTGGTGGCCCAGCTCGTCCGTTATCACCGCAAGGCCTGGCCCGCCATGCGCCACCGCCGTTTCGCCGCCCTGGGCAAGAAGGACCGCGAGGCCCTGAACAAGGCCGCGGCCCTCATCCGCATGGCCGACGCCCTGGATTACCGCCACATGGAAGCCGTGCGCGACGTGGCCATCGACCTGCAGCCCGGCAAGGTGGTGCTGACCCTGAGCGGCGCCCAAGACTGCGCCCCCGAGCAGGACCGCCTGCTGGTCAAGGGCGATCTGTTCATGCACATCTTTGGCGTGGAGCTGGAGTGCGTATGTCCCATCCTGTAGTCCCGGATCAGGCGGGGCCTGACGGGGAACGCGTCATCGGCATCATCGACCTGGGCAGCAACTCGCTGCGCCTGATGCTGGTGCGCATCCTGCCCGACGGCTCGCACACGGTCCTCAACCAGGTCAAGAACATGGTGCGCCTGGGCGAAGGCGCCTTCGAGACGGGACATCTGCGTGAAGAGAGCATGGCCCGGACCATCAACGTCCTGCGCGGCATGGCCGAGATGTGCGGCGTCTACGGCGCTTCGGAGGTCATCGCCATCGCCACGGCCGCCGTGCGCGACGCGGCCAACGGCCCGGACTTCATGCGCCGGGTCAAGGAAAAGACCGGCATCGACTTCCGCGTGGTCTCCGGCCGCGAAGAGGCCCGCCTCATCTATCTGGGCGTCTCCAGCGGTCTGGCCCATACCGAGAGCCTGCGCCTGTTCATCGATATCGGCGGCGGCAGTACCGAGCTGGTGGTGGGCAATTCCGAGGAATACCGCAACCTCGATTCCCTCAAGATGGGCTGCGTGCGCCTGTCCAACCTCTTCTTCGACAAGGACACCGGCACCATCTCCGCCAAGCGCTACGCCGCGCTGCAGAACTACATCCGCAACAATGCCCTGCGCTCGTTCCAGCGCATCGCGGACTTCGTCATCGAAGAGGCCGTGGCCAGCTCCGGTACGGCCCAGAACCTGGCCGAGATCGCCGCCGCCCTGGATGCCGAGGATGCCGCGCGCACGGGCCGGGCCCCGCAGGAGTCCCGCGACGTGCTCAGCTACGGCGGCCTGCGCCGGGCCGTCAAGGAGCTCTGCGGCCGCACCCTCAAGGAACGCCGCAGCGTGCCCGGCATCAATCCCAACCGTGCCGACGTCATCGTGGCCGGTGCGGCCATCCTCCAGACCATCATGGAGGACCAGGGCTTCGACAGCGTGCGCATCAGCAACCGCAACCTGCAGAACGGCATCCTGGTGGATTACCTGTCCACCCGCATGCCCCATGCCGACGGCAGCTTCCATCCCGTACGCAAGGAGAGCGTGCTGCATCTGGCGCGGCGCTGCCGCTTCGAGGAACGCCACTCCCGCCATGTGTCGCGCCTGGCCCTGGACCTGTTCGACAGCGCCAAGGCCATGGGCCTGCACGACTCCGGCGACCTGGCCCGCGAGCTGCTGCACTATGCGGCCCTGCTGCACGACATCGGCATCTTCATCTCCTTCTCGCGCCACAACGCCCACAGCCACTACCTGATCCGCAACACCGAGCTGCTGGGCTTCACCCGCCGTGAAGTGGACATCATGGCCGCCCTGACCTACTTCCACCGCAAGCGTCCCTCCAAGAAAGTGCCGCTGTTCATGGAATTCGACCAGGAGACCCGCGAGGAGATCCGCCTGCTCTCCCTCTTCCTGCTGCTGGCCGAGCGCATGGACAAGAGCCATCGCCAGATCGTGCGCACCGTCCGCTTCGAGGCCCGCAAGGAAGGCGGCCTGCAGCTCTCGCTGCGCGCTCCCGAGGAATGCCCCATCGAGCTGGATCTGGTGCGCGGCAGCGCCAAGCTGGTGCGCAAGGTCTTCCGGCAGGAGATCCCCGTGGAGGTGGTCAGCAGCTTCCGCCGCTGATCCCGCGCATCCCTTCATGAAGTCCCTCAACCTGAGCGATTTCATCGTGGCCATCATCCTGGGCATGGTCATCTGCAATACCGTCGGTGTGCACGCCGTCTTCCGGGACGGCCTGCGCTTCTCCACTACCCTGACCAAGACCGGCATCGTGGTCATGGGCTGCAAATATTCTTTCGCCGGGCTCATCAAGACCGGATCGGAAGCCATCATCATCATTTCCGTCTTTCTGTTCACCTCCGCCATCATCCTGATGTGGCTCTCCCGCCGCCTCAGCATGTCGCCTTCCCTGGGGGCCTGTCTGGCCGCCGGCCTGTCCATCTGCGGGGTCTCGGCCTGTGTGGCCATCGCCCCGGCCGTCAGGGCCAAGAATGAAGACATCGCCTACACCATCGCCGTGGTGCTCATGTTCGGCCTGCTGGCGCTCTTCATCTTCCCCTTCATCGGCCACTGGCTCGACCTCAGCCCCAACCAGTTCGGGGCCTTCGCCGGTGTGGGCATCGTCAATTCGGCCCAGGTGCTGGCCGCGGGCTTCGCCTTCAGCAATGACGCGGGCATCGTAGCCGGTGTGTACAACATCGGCCGCGTCATCTGTCTGCCCCTGGTGGTGCTGATGCTGGCCATCATGGTGGCCGCCGAGGACGCCAAGGTGCATTCCCAGCTGGCCAATACCAGCAAGATGCGTATCATCCTCGACAAGTTCCCGGTCTTCGTGCTGGGCTTCCTGGCCGTGGTCCTGCTGAACACCTTCGGCTTCATGAGCAAGGAAGAAGCCAAAATGGCCGGCAACTTCATGAACTGGTGCTTCCTGCTGGGCTTCTCCAGCATCGGCCTCACCACCCACCTCAGCGACATCAAGGCCGCGGGCCTTTCCGGTGCGCTCATCGGCTTCTGCGTGGCCTCGGTCAAGGCAGGCCTGGCCCTGCTGGTGGTCCTTTGCTTCCTGCAATGACGGACAGGCGTTGCAAGGGCCTGACGGGATGCACGCAAGGCCCCTGCGGCCCTTCCCGGCGCGTTCGATGACCGGACGGCATCATCCCCGGACGGAAGGCAACTTCCGATGCCGCCTGACGGAAAACCACAAAAACAGAAGGGACGGCTACGACATGCCCCCGGAGGACATCATGTGGAACAAGATCTCCAAAAGCAGACAACAGGACATCATCGTCATCACCTGCGGCCTCCTGCTGATCCTGCTGGCCAAGGTGCTGGCATGATCTGCTGTCTGGCTTCCGCCGCCTGCCCCCTGCGCGACACGGCCGCCCCGCTGGCCGCCTGTGGCGGACGGGAAGGCATCCGTGCCGTCTATGATGCCGGTATCGACCTCAGCCATTACGGCGAGGTGGATCAGCTGGCGCCCGCCGGAGCCATGGCGGAGTTCACGGCCTATGTGCGCCGCCAGAGCGAGGAGGAAGCGGAAGCGGCCTTCGCGCCGCTGCGGCAGGCCGCCCGCAGCCGGGGCGTAGAAATGCGCCTGCATGTGGTCTACGGCCCCAGTGCCGTACGCGATCTGCTGCGCCGCTGGGGGGAAGAAGAGACCGTGCGGGTCTTTGGCGGGGAAGGCATGTCCCTTGCCTGACTCCCGGCTGCGAGCCGGGCCATGCCCCAAAGACCTGCCACAGGGAGCGGGAAGGAGCGGAGGTTTCCTTCCCGCTTTTTCCCTTGCGAGAAGGCCGTGACAGAGGACACGCGGCAACGGTGCAAGGGAGCGGGGCATGATTATCCGGATATGCGGCACGCGGCGTGCTGCTCCGGGGCGCAGCCCGTACGGATGAAGGCCCGTATGGGTATCAGGAAGCCACCGGTAACGCCGGGGACAATCCCGCGAACCGGGACAAAGACAGGACGAAGGAAAAAGCGGGGAAAGAAGGAGGAAGAGCGGGAAGGCCCGCCCGATGGAAGCGCCCCCGGGCGGCTGCCCGCAAACGCGCGTCCAGCAAAAGCCCATAACGAAAAAAAGGCTTGCAACTTTCGCTGCAAGCCTTTGGATTCCCTGGTGCCGAGGGACAGAATTGAACTGCCGACACGGGGATTTTCAGTCCCCTGCTCTACCAACTGAGCTACCTCGGCGTGAGGTGGTGTTGTTCGTCACAACAAAAATGCTTGTACAGATTTCCCTCCGACTTGGCAAGCATTTTTTTCGTTTTTTGCCAAAAACTTGAATTTTTTTTGTCCAGCCCCCATACTGTTCCTGTCAGGACAGGCATTCTCCCTATATTTTCAGGCTGTTGCAGGCACATCTTTTTTTGTGCGCCCTGTCCGCGCCCCTCATCCCCACAGGATACCCATGGCCTTCCGCCCTTCTCTGCCTCCCTTCATCCTGGAATCCGCGGCCCTGCGCAGTCAGAGCGCCTGGACGCTCATGGCCCAGGCCCTGCTCACGGGCCTTGTCTCCGGCGGGGTCATCGGCCTGTTCCGCTGGCTCTATACCATCATCAATGGCGCTGTCCGCGCCCATATGGCCGGGCAGGATCCCTTCGCACCGGCCACGCTGGCCCTGATGGCCGCCGGGCTGCTGCTCATGGCCCTGACGGCCGGGCTGCTCCTGCGCTACGAGCCCCTCATCGGCGGCAGCGGCATCCCGCAGGTGGAACTCATCGCGGCCGGAAAGCTGCCGCCCATGCGCTGGGCGCGGGTGCTCTGGTGCAAGTTCGTGGCCACCCTGGCCGCGCTCAGCGCCGGTCTTTCCGTGGGACGCGAGGGCCCCTGCATCATGATGGGCGCCACCGTGGGCGCGGGCGTGGGCTATATGTGGCACGACCGCTGCCGCGCCAACCGGCCCCGCTATCTGGTGGGCGGCGGCGTGGCGGGCATGACCGCCGCCTTCGGCGCGCCTGTGGCCGGCATGTTCTTCGCCTTCGAAGAGATGAAGACCCCGCTCACCCTACCCATGCTGCTCTTCACCAGCCTTTCGGCCCTGTCGGCCTGGTTCATGGTGGACGTGGTGCTGGACTTCGGCCTGGTCTTCCCCTTCGCCCGGCTGCCCGGCCTGCACTGGAGCCAGTACTGGCTGCCCCTGCTGGCCGGTATGTCCTGCGGTCTGCTGGGGGCCGTGTACAATGCGGGCATGATCCGCCTGCTGCTCTGGCAGGACAGGGCCCGCTGGCTGCCCGGCCCCGTGCGCATCGTCTTCCCCTTTGCCTGCTGCGGCGTGCTGCTGCTCGTCTGGCCGGAGATCACGGGCAACATGGGCCTGACCACCCTGCAGCTGGAGCACCTGCGCCTGCCCGCCCTCGCCCTTGCCCTGCTGCTGGCGGGCAAGATCGCCTTTTCCTGCGTGAGCTTCGCCTCGGGGGTTTCCGGTGGCATCCTCATGCCCATCCTGCTGGCGGGCAGCATGGCCGGCGCCCTGCTGGCCGCGCCCCTGCGCGACGCCGGGCTGGTGGCCCCGGAACAGACGGCCACCCTGCTGGTGCTGGGCATGGCGGGCCTGTTCTCCGCCTCGGTACGCACCCCCCTCACCGGGGCCGCCCTGGTCATGGAGATGTGCGGCGGGTTCCATCTGGCCCCGGCCGTGCTGCTGGCCGCCTTCGCCGCGGCCTTCACGGCCAACGCCTTGCATTCGACGCCTGTTTACGACAGTCTCAAGGAACGTATCCTGGACCAGCGTCGCCGGCGCCGGGCCGCCGCTTCCCCCACCGAGGAGAGATCATGACCCGCCTGTTCCCCTGCCTCGTCCTGCTGCTGTGCTGCCTTGCGGCCTGCACGTCCCGCAACGTCCCCGACAAAGCCGGATATACGCCCGTGGCCGCGCCCTGGACATGCGCCACCTATCTGGACAGCGGCGAGAACGCCCTCACGCCCGTGCTGATACTGGACGGCTGGGCCGCCGCCCGCACACAGCAGGTGCGCCTCGGCACGGCGGGGACCGACGCCCTGCTGGATCACCTGGAAGCCTGGTGCCCCACCCATCGCGAGGAGAAGCTGGCCGACGTCATCCTGGCCTGGCGCCGCCGGCACACCGACAGGGGCAGGATGCTGCCCGCCGTGAGCTGTGCGGGCTGGTACGCCCCGGCCACGCGGCCCATCACGGGCAACGAGCAGCAGCTGGCCCTTTCCCTCTGGCTGGCGGGCCATGCCCTGGGGCGGGCCGGTCTGGAGGTCCCTTTGCAGGACCAGCAGCGCCTCGACCGCATCTTCGCCCTGTTCGACAGCGGCGAGAGCCCCCTGCACCAGTACTGCCGCCGCAATCCCGACGCCCTCGTGCTCCACGGGCTCACGGCCGTGGGCCTGGAAGAGGCGGCGCGCCCCGCTGGTGCGGCAAAGGCGGACGCGCCTAAAAACTATAAGTAACATTTTGATATAATTGCAAAAATAAAATAGTGCTTGCAAATATGGTTCAGGTTGCGTAAACAACTGTCCCAAATAAAATTCTACAAGGCGAGGCCGTATGACTCGTAAAGACCGTACCGAAGGCATCTACAGCCGCCGTGAAGTGCTCGACGAAAGCGAACGCCGTCAATATTGCCTGATCCAGCTCAAGGACCTGCTCTCCTACGCCTACCGCTACTCCGAAGACGTCAAAAAACGCTTCGACCGCGCGCAGTTCAACGTAGAGAAGTTCAAGACCCTGTCCGATATCAAGCACATCCCCATCCTCAAGAAAAAGGAACTCATCTTCCTGCAGTCCATGGGCCCGCGTCTGGGCGGTCTGCTGACCAAGGACATCGGGGATCTGAAGCGCATCTTCCTCTCCCCCGGACCCATCTTCGACCCCGAAGACCGTGGCGAAGACTACTGGGGCTACACCGAAGCCTTCTATTCCGTGGGCTTCCGTCCCGGTGATGCCGTGCAGAACACCTTCAACTATCAGCTGACCCCGGCCGGCCTGATGTTCGAAGAGCCCCTGCGCAACCTGGGCTGTGCGGTCATCCCCGCCGGTCCCACCGATGCCTCCACCCAGCTGGACATCATGCAGAAGCTGCGCGTCTCCGGCTATGTGGGCACGCCCAGCTTCCTCATGCACCTGGCCCAGAAGGCCGAGGAAAAGGGCCTGAACCTGCGCAAGGACCTCTTCCTCGAAGTGGCCTTCGTCACCGGTGAGCGCCTGTCCGAAAAGATGCGCTCCCAGATGGAAAAGAAGTACGACCTCATCATGCGCCAGGGCTACGGCACCGCCGACGTGGGCTGCATCGGCTACGAATGCTTCCACAAGACCGGCCTGCACATCGCCAACCGCTGCTATGTGGAGATCTGCCATCCCGACACCGGCATCCCGCTGAAGGACGGCGAAGTGGGCGAGATCGTGGTCACGGCCTTCAACAAGACCTATCCGCTCATCCGTCTGGCCACGGGCGACCTGTCGTACATCGACCGCAGCCCCTGCGCCTGCGGCCGTACCAGCCCGCGCCTGGGCAACATCGTGGGCCGCGTGGACACCACCGCCCGCATCATGGGCATGTTCGTCTACCCGCATCAGGTGGAACAGGTCATGAGCCGCTTCGAAGAAGTGAAGCGTTGGCAGATCGAAGTCACCAACCCCGGCGGCATCGACGAGATGACCCTGTTCATCGAAACCAGCGGCTTCAAGCGCGAGGAAGAACTGCTCCACCAGTTCCGCGAAAAGATCAAGCTGCGTCCCGAACTCAAGATCCTGGCGCCGGGCAGCCTGCCCCCGCAGATCCGTCCCATCGAGGACAAGCGTCACTGGGATTAACCCCGTCATGGAGGCCCGGCCCCTGCGCCGGGCCTTTTTGCCCTGTGCCGGTCGCTGCCCGGCTGTCCCGCAAGGAGGCTCGTCATGGAAATGTCGCCGCAACTGGCCCGTCTTGTGGCCTGGCTGGAAGAGATGCACGCCCGCGTCATGCAGGCCGAACAGGCGGCCCTGGCCGTCATGGGCGATATGCCCGCCTATACGGCCCGCATGCAGGAAAAAGCCCGCCTGCTGGCCTCGCTGGAAGAAGAAGGCGAGGCCTATCTCGAAGAGCTGCCCGAGCAGCTCCAGGACCAGGCCGGGCACCGTCTGCACCGTTTTTCGGCCAGCGCCCGCAACGCGCTGCGCATCGGCTCCATCTTCTATATGTCCGCCCTGCTCTATCCCGAAGACCACAAGCCCGGCCAGCCCGACGACCTGCAGGTCTTCATCCGGCGCCTGCGCGACGAGGGCGAGCACTACACCCTGCACCCGCAGGACTAGCGGACGATTTTTTCCGGGGGCAGGAGGGCTTTGGGGCTCGCGCACAAGGCCCTTTCCCCGTCCCATCCTTCCCCCAGCGCGTTTGGCCCGGAAGGACATGACCCCGGCGGCGCTCCGGCCTTTCCCTGATGCCGGTCTCCCGGTGCTGCCCCGGAGGTCTCCCCACGGAAGATTTCGGGAGGGGCGCGGCAAGGCCGCCACCTTCCCTCTGGTGAAGGCCTCCCGGCCCAGACGGCCGGAATAGCCACACCCTGAACCGACGTAAGGAGTTACCATGAACAAACGTATCCTGGGCGGCCTGCTCTGCGCCGCCATGCTCTGCGCCGCTCCCGCCCTGGCCATGCCCGGCATGGGCGAAGGCAAGGCCCCTGTGGACAAGTTCCCCATGATGGACGCCAACAAGGACGGCAGCGTCAGCAAGGAAGAATTCAAGAAGTTCTTCCCCCAGATGCAGGACGGCGCCTTTGCCGCCATCGACAAGAACAAGGACGGCGCCATCAGCCATGAGGAATGGCAGGGCTTCAGCAAGAGCCACGCCATGGGCCGCGCCGGTCATCCCGACGCCCAGATGCCTCCCGCCGGCGAGGCCGCGCCCAAGACCATGCCGCTGGTCACGCCGCCTTCCAAGTAACCGTCGGGGGAGCGTCCCCGCGTCCCTGCCGGGCGCTCCCCCTTCCACGGCACTGCGGTGCCGCCCTTTCGACCTTTCACCCCATCCGTGTGGCGCCCCAAGGCCGCCAAAGGAAAAACATGCCCTTCTTCCCCAAGCCCCGGCGCCGACCCGCGCCCGCCGATACCGACATCAGCACCACCGACGCCGCGCCCCGTCCTTTCCGCCCGCGTCCGGCCACCGGCACGCAGCCTGCCGACCGTCCCCGCTTCCAGCGCGAGGAACGTAACGAATTTTCTTTCCGGGACGACCGTCCCCGCCGTGAAGACCGTCCCCGCCGTGAAGACCGTCCCCGTGACGGGCGCCGTCCTGCCGGGGCCTTCCCGCGCGCCGGACGCCCCGCGGACCGCCGCGATGCCCGCCCCGGCTCCCGGTCCCGCAACGAGGCGTTCCAGGACCCGTGGGTGGACGGCCAGCCCCGCTTCCTGCCCATGAGCCGCGCCGAGATGCAGGCCCTGGGCTGGAAGGAACTGGACGTGCTGCTGGTCAACGGCGACGCCTATGTGGACCACCCGGCCTTCGGGCCCGTGCTGCTGGGCCGCTGGCTGGTGGCCCACGGCTTCCGCGTGGGCATCGTGGCCCAGCCCCGCTGGCAGTCGCCCGACGACCTGCTGGTCATGGGCCGTCCCCGGCTTTTCGTGGGCGTCAGCGCAGGCGCGCTGGACTCCATGCTGGCCCACTACACGGCCTTCCGCAAAAAGCGCCACGATGATGCCTACACCCCCGGCGGCAAGGCCGGTGCGCGTCCCAACCGCGCCTGTCTGGTCTATGCCAACCTGGCCCGTCAGGCCTTCCCCGGCCTGCCGGTGATCCTGGGCGGCATCGAGGCCTCGCTGCGCCGCACCACCCATTACGATTTCTGGACCGACAGCCTGCGCCGCTCCATCCTGCTGGATGCCAAGGCCGACCTGCTCATCTACGGCATGGGCGAACTGGCCATGCTGGAATGCGCCCGCCGTCTGGCCGAAGGCAAGAGCCTGCACGGTATCGACGGCACGGCCTGGCTGGCCAAGGTGGACGAGAACAACGTCCCCGTGGATCTGCCCGAAGAATGGCTCGATTTGCCGCGCATGCAGCTGCCCTCCCACGAGGCCGTGCAGGCCGAGGCCACGGAACTGCTGCGCCTGACCCAGATGCTGGAACAGCAGGTGCACCGCCAGAACGCCTGGGCCCAGCAGATGGTGGGCGACCGCGCCCTGGTGCTGGCGCCCCCGGCCCGGCCCCTGACCACGGAAGAGATGGACAAAATCTACGCCCTGCCCTACGCCCGCGCGGCCCATCCCCGCTACCGCGAGCCCATCCCGGCCGACGAGATGCTGCGCACCAGCATCACCAGCCATCGCGGCTGTGGCGGCGGCTGTTCCTTCTGCTCGCTGGCCCTGCATCAGGGGCGCCGCATCAGCTCCCGCAGCCAGGAATCCATCCTGGCCGAGGCCCGCAAGCTGGTGGCCCAATCCCGTCGCGGCCAGGTGGCCATCTCCGACGTGGGCGGCCCCACGGCCAACATGTGGCAGGCCCATTGCGCCCTGGATGACGCCACGTCCGCCAAGGCGGAGCCCGGTGCGCGGCCTTCGTCCCGCTGCCGCCGCAGCAGCTGCTGTTACCCCACGGTCTGCAAGTCCTTCATCACCCCGCAGATGCAGCATGTGGGCCTGCTGCGCGAGGTGGCGGCCCTGCCCGGCGTGCGGCAGGTGCGCGTGGCCAGCGGCGTGCGTGCCGACCTGGCCCTCAATGATCCTGAAGCCCTGGCGGCCTATACCGGCGAATTCACCGGCGGCCAGCTCAAGGTGGCCCCGGAACACTGTGCCGCCCGCGTGCTGGACCTGATGCGCAAGCCGGGCATGGAAGTCTTCGAGGCCTTCCTCCAAAGCTTCGTGGAGCAGAGCCGTCTGGCCGGACGCGAGCAGTATGTGGTGCCCTACATGATGAGCGCCTTCCCCGGCTGTACGGACGAAGACATGCACGAGCTGGCCCGCTGGCTGCAGGAGCGTCACTGGAGCCCGCAGCAGACCCAGTGCTTCATCCCCACGCCGGGCAGCATCGCCACGGCCATGTATTACTGCGGCCGCAACGAGGACGGGGAAGAGATCTATGTGGCCCGCAGCGATGCCGACCGCCTGCGCCAGCACCGCATCCTGATGCCCGATTTCGGCCGCATGCCCGAACGCGGCGGCCATGCCGATGCCGAGGATGCGGGCGAAGGCCACCACCGCGAGCCCCGCCGGGAAAACACCACCGAGCGCTGGCGCGACGAACGCCGCAGCGCTGACGGTCTGGCCCCCCGGCACGAGGGCCGCCGCGACTTCCGGGAAGACCGCAAGCCGCCCTTCCCCCGCTTCGATGACGAGCGGGAGGGTGCGCCCCGCCGTGATTTCCGCCATCCCGACCGCGACGGTTTCCGCAAGCCCGGCTTCCGGCAGGATGTGGACAAGCCCTTCCGCCCGCGCCCCTTCCCCGATGCCGCCCGTGACGGCGACGAAGCCCCGCAGGCCCGCCCGTCCTTCCGCAGGGATGGTCAGGACGAACGCCCCTTCCGTCCCCGTGGCGACCGTTTCGTGGATCGCGATGGCGAAGAAGCCCGGCGTCCCTTCCGGCCGCGCCGTGACGATGAGGGACAGCCTTTCCGCAAGGACGGCTTCCGTCCCCGGCGCTTCAACGACCGCGACGGCAGCGAAGGACAGGACGCCTGGAAGCGCCCCCGTCCCTTTGCCCGCTTCGATGACGAGCAGGAGGGTGCGCCCCGCCGCGATTTCCGCCGTCCCGACCGCGACGGTTTCCGCAAGCTCGGGTTCCGGCAGGACGCGGACAAGCCCTTCCGCCCGCGCCCCTTCCCCGATGCCGCCCGTGACGGCGACGAGGCCCCGCAGGCCCGCCCGTCCTTCCGCAGGGATGGTCAGGACGAACGCCCCTTCCGTCCCCGTGGCGACCGTTTCGTGGATCGCGATGGCGAAGAAGCCCGGCGTCCCTTCCGGCCGCGCCGTGACGATGACGGCCAGCCTTTCCGCAAGGACGGCTTCCGTCCCCGGCGCTTCAACGACAGCGACGGCGGCGAAGGACAGGATGCCTGGAAGCGCCCCCGTCCCTTTGCCCGCTTCGATGACGAGCAGGAGGGGGCGCCCCGCCGTGATTTCCGCCGTCCCGACCGCGACGGTTTCCGCAAGCCCGGCTTCCGGCAGGACGCGGACAAGCCCTTCCGCCCGCGCCCCTTCCCCGATGCCGCCCGTGACGGGGACGAGGCCCCGCAGGCCCGCCCGTCCTTCCGCAGGGATGGTCAGGACGAACGTCCCTTCCGTCCCCGTGGCGACCGTTTCGTGGATCGCGATGGCGAAGAAGCCCGGCGTCCCTTCCGTCCGCGTCGTGACGACGAGGGCCGGCCTTTCCGCAAGGACGGCTTCCGTCCCCGGCGCTTCAACGACCGCGACGGCAACGAAGGGCAGGACGGCCAAAAACGCCGTGCGCCCTTCCCCCGCTTCGATGACGAGCGGGACGGTGCGCCCCGCCGCGACTTCCGCCGTCCCGAGCGTGACGGCTTCGGCAAGCCCGGTTTCCGGCAGGATGCCGACAAGCCCTTCCGCAAGAACTCGTTCCGGAGGGACGGCAAGCCCGCCTTCGGCTCCCGCCGCCGGGACAGGGGCTTTGACGGCCCGGCGCTGAACGACGACGAAGAATAAAAAAACGGGCGGTACCCGCGAGGGTATCGCCCGAAAACGTAAAGATGGACGCACGCCGCGCCCACGGCCCCTGCCGCTGCAGGCACATATGCCGCAAGCAGGGGATTCGGCCCGGCGCAGGCGCAGGACGCCGAGGAGAGCTCATGGATCAGGAAGAACGCATCATCCGGCTGGAAGAGCTGGCCTATTTTCAGGAAGAACGTCTGCGCGAACTCAACGAGGCCCTGACGGCCCAGCAACAGCAGATCGACACGCTGGAGCACCGTCTGGCCGAGACCATGGAGCTGGCCCGCAACCTGCGCGATCAACTGGGACAGACCGGTAATGGGGCCCCGGTCAACGATCTGCCGCCCCACTACATGCCCGAGCGTTACTGATCGGGCCGGGCGACAGGCAGTTGAGCAGATATATGCGAGGGGGAGAGGGAAACCGTTTTGTAAAACGGTTCTCCCTCTCCCCCTCGCGCTCCCCCGCTCCCTTCCCAAAACGTTCATAAGGGTCCATGACGGGGATAGTTTCCCCCCGGCCTGCCCCCGACTCCCCGTCCCCCGGCGGCATGGAAAAAGGCCGGCACACGGGTGTGCGACATGACAATGCGGGGACGGATGAAGTTCCCGGCAGTATCCGGCTACGACCCAGCAAAAAAGCCGCGCCATGACAGCGCGGCTTTTTCTGTTGCAAGAAAACTGCGGAAAAGAACAGCCAGACTACGCCACACGGCTACCGCCATCGCCTCTCTCAGGATCTGCGTCCAGTGACGGGGCGGCAGTACGGCGCGGCCCTTGGTCCCTTCCCTATCGCTCTCCAGTCTGTGCGCCTTCGCGCCTAAAACCGGGGCGTGGTCTCGCCGCGACGCTTCTTGGCGCAATGCAGGCCCAGAAAATCCGCTTCGGGCAGGGCGGTCAGGCGCTCGTCAGGCACGGCCGCCAGACCGCGCCGCTCGCGCAGCACATGGCTCAGGTATTCCCGGTGCAGCATGTCCCGCAGCCAGGGCTGCCGGTCGCCCATGTCGCGCACCAGGCTGGCCCCGATGACGTCCCCGCCGTGCAGGCCGTCCATCATCTCGCAATCGCCGGAGCCGTAGACGCGGGGATCCGAAAAGTCCATGCTCTCCACGCCGCAGTCCAGCAGGCCCTGCCGCAGGGCCGACAGCCAGCTGGCATCACCGCCGTTCCTGTCGGCAAGGGCGCCCAGTACGGGCGTGGCCAAGGGCGGCAGGAAGACGATGGTGCGGATGCCGCGCGAACGCAGGCGGCAGCAGATCTCGGCAAAGGCTTCCAGACGTTCCCTGTCCGGCGCAAGGCTCCCGGCCCAGACGCCGCTGCCGCTTTCCAGCTCGCGCAGCGTGCGGGCAAAGGCATGGTCCGGCGCAGGCCGGCGGCCATCCAACACCGCGCCTTCATAGAGCGAGCCGTCCGGTCCGTAGCCCGTATCGCGGAGCTGGGCCTCCAGCCCGTAGCGGTCGGCACGCAGACGATGCTGCAGGGGAGCCAACATGTCCGCCGGGGCGATGCGTCCCTGTACCAGCCAGCGCCAGGGGGCCCGCAGGGTGGACGCATCCAGCAAAGAAGGCTGCACGATCCGCTCAGGGCGCCCGGCCGGAGCGCCTGCCGTCAGCCACCAGAAGTCCAGGCCCAGCAGCACGACCTTGGGCCTGTGGACGGCCAGCATCCTGTCCACCAGAAGGCGTAGGCTCTCCAGATCCGTAGCGGCCCCGGCCATGTTCACGAAGGGGCGCTCGAAAAAGGCCGCGCGCACGTTCCCCGCCCGCGACGAGCCCAGCACCACCACTTCCGGCTTCACGGCCGCATACAGGGCCAGCTTGTAGGCCATGATGTCCTGCGCCAGCCCCGGTCCGAACAGGACGAATTCCCCCTGTGCCTGCCGTGCCACGACTTCTTCCTGATCCAGTTCGCCGCTGGCCGTCAGCCAGCAGACGGCCCAGGGGACCAGCAGCAGCCCCGCCAGCAGGGCCAGGATCACCAGAGAAAGGAAAAAACGTTTCAGCCAGCCGTCAGGGGCCGGATGCGCTATCTCGGACATGAGGGCCTCCGTCAAAAGCGGAAAGAAAGGAAGGCATGGCCCTGCATCAGCAGCAGGGAGGCCAGCGCAGGCAGGGCCAGGGCCACGGCCCAGAGCAGGTTCGGCTGCCAGTGCAGCCAGGGACGGCTGCCGTCGGCGCGGCCCAGCATCACATGCTGGCTGCAGGGCAGGGCCCAGACGATGACGGCGCAGACGGCCAGCAGCGGCAGCAACAGCCGGGGCTCCAAGATGCCGCCGGGCAGCAGGGCTTCCAGCCCCTGTTGCAGGGGCAGGGGATGGCCGTCGCTCCAGAGGAACATGCTCTGCCAGACATGCAGGGCCGTGCCCGTGTCCCCGGCGCGGAACAGCACCCAGGCCACGGTCAGGCACAAAAAGGTCACCAGCACGCACAGGGCCCGCAGGGGCGGCAGGGCCAGCACGCGCTCGGCCAGGCTGCCGCGCAGCAGATGCCGGAAGGCGTGGTTGACCAGCAGGAGCAGGCCGTGCAGGGCCCCCCAGAGGAGGAAGGTCAGCCCGGCCCCGTGCCAGACACCGCAGACCAGCATGGTCAGCAGCAAATTGGCGTACTGCCGCGCCCGGCCGTGACGGCTGCCGCCCAGGGGCTGGTACAGGCAGTCATGCAGCCAGCGGCCCAGGGTCATGTGCCAGCGGCGCCAGAAGTCCACGATACCCGTGGCCTTGTAGGGCGCGGCAAAATTCTCCGGCAGGCGCAGGCCCAGCATGAGGGCGGCCCCCACGGCCATGTCCGTATAGCCGGAAAAATCGAAATAGATCTGGAAGGTGTAGCTCAGGGCCCCCAGCCAGGCCTCGGCCGTGCTCAGGGGCAGGCCCTGGGCGGCGGCGTGGAACACGGCATCCGCCGCCGGAGCCAGACTGTCGGCCAGCAGCACCTTCTTGGCCAGGCCCAGCACCATCAGCCCCAGGCCCCGCGCCAGATCTTCGGCCTGCGGCACCTCCAGGGCGTCCAGCTGCGGGCCCATCTCCTCATAACGGACCAGCGGGCCGGACAGGGCATAGGGGAAGCAGGTGGTGAACAGGGCCTGCCGCACGATACCTTCGGGCCGGATGCGGCGCTGGTAGACGCCCAGCAGCCAGGCCAGCTGGATGAGCACGGCAAAGGAGAAGCCCGCGGGCATGGCCGCGGGCGCCAAAACGGGCAGGATGTCCTGCCATTGCGCCAGCCAGGCCGACAGGGCCGGCAGATGGCGGAAACGGCACCAGACCAGCACGTTGAGCAGCACGGCCAGAAGCAGCAGGCCCCGACGGCCCAGCCGACGGCGGCGGTGCCCCTCATCGGCCAGCAGCAGGCCGAACAGATAGTTGACCACGGTCAGGCCCAGCAGGAGCAGCAGGGCCTCCAGCCCCTGGCAGGCCCCAAAGAGCAGCGAGGCCCCCAGCAGGAGCACGGACAGTCGGGCCTTGTCTTCTCCGGCAGTCAGTTTCCAGAGCCAGACGAGGATGGGAAGAAAAAGGAACAGGAAGGGGAAGGAAGCGAAAAGCATAAAAAGAATCTCCCGGCGCGGCACATCTCAAGACGGCCACCCCGGGAGAAAACGAGGAGACTGATACGTGGGATCGTCCCGAATGCCGCGCGATCTCAGGAATTGAGCTCGGCTCTGAACTTGCGGGACAGGCGGAAGACGACGACCTTGCGCGGAGGCAGCGTGATGGCCTCATCCGTTTGCGGATTGCGGCCTTTGCGCGACGCTTTGTCGTAAGCCTCAAACTTGCCGAACCCACTGATCAGAAGAGCATTGTCCTTTTTGATGGCATTCTTCATGATCTCCAGCAGTTTTTCGACCACATTCTTCACGTCAACCCGATTTTTGTCTGTACTCTCGTAGATCCGCTCGACGATGTCAGCTTTGGTCAATGTTTTCTTCATGTCCAATCCTTATGCCACAGGCACGCTTCACATATGCACAACTTTTTTGTAGGATATACTCAACTTGCATTTCCGGCAAGATTTTTGTCTCCGCGCGAAGCCTGCCAAGCCTTGCTACTCCTCGCTTTCTGCCATGTCTCGTGTTTCGCTTACTTTTTTATGGGAGACTCCTGCAAGGGCAATCCCGGTCTTCAGCGTTTTCATCCCGTTTTTCGGCTGTCCCCGCCGCTGTGTTTTTTGTTCCCAGCATGACCAGACAGGCCAGCAGGCCAGTCCTTTGGACGAGATACTGGCCCGTGCGGCCGCCGATCTGCACGCCCGGCGGGCACAGGGCAGGCCGCCGGTAGAGCTGGCCTTTTACGGCGGCACCTTCACGGCCCTGGCGCCCCGCGACTTGGACGCCTGTCTGGACATGGCCGACAGCCTCCGGCGTGACGGCTGCATCACCCGCTTCCGCTGCTCCACCCGCCCCGACCGTCTGGATGCGGCCCTGCTGGCGCGCCTGCGCCGCCACGGCTGCCGCACGGTGGAGCTGGGCATCCAGAGCTTTTCCGATACGGCCCTGCAGGCCAGTGAACGCCATTACAGCGGCCGGCAGGCCACCGAAGCCTGCCGTCTGGTGCGGGACGCGGGCCTTGCCCTGGGCGTGCAGCTGCTGCCCGGCATGCCGGGCCACCAGCCGGAAGACTTTTTGGCCGATGTGCGCCGGGCCCTGGATCTGGGGGCCGACATGCTGCGCTTTTATCCCTGCCTGGTGCTGGCGGGCACGGAACTGGCCCGCCGCTGGCAGCAGGGCCTCTACGCGCCCTGGCCCCTGCCGCGGACCCTGTCCCTGCTGGCGCGCGGCTGGCTGTACGCCCGTCGCGCCGGGGTGCCCGTCATCCGTATGGGCCTTGCCCCCGAACCCGGCATGGAAGCGGCCCTGCTGGCCGGTCCCGCCGACAGGAACCTGGGCGGGCGCGTGCTGGGACGGGCCCTGTGGCTGCATGTCTGCGCCTGCCTGCTGCGGACGCGGGGGGATGATGCCGCCCGCAGCGAGGTACGGGCCGCGGCCCTGCTGGACGCCCTGCTGGCGGGCGGGGAAGCCCCCGCCGGACTGCCCCGGGCACAGGCGCTGTATCTGCCGCGCTCCTGCCAGGGCTTCTTCCGCGGGCCGGGCGACGAGCTGGGCACGGCCTGGGCGGCCCTGGGCATCACGCGCCGCAACCTTGTCTGGACAGCGGGACAGGCCGCCAGCCTGCATCTTGATGCCTGATCCGATCTTTCCTCCAACCTGCGGCACAGCCCGCATCCGACCATGAGGTGACCATGTCCGCCGCCCCTTCCGGGTCCCTGCCGCCGCTCAGTGAAGAAGAACGCGCCATCTTTGCCAATGCCATCCGGCAGGCCCGCATGCTGCAGCGGACCCTGGGGCCGCTGTGCGAGGTCGCCATCCATGATTTCCGCGATCTCGAGCACTCCCTCATCCATCTGGAAGGCAGCCTTACCGGCCGCAAGCTGGGCGCGCCCATCACCAACATCGTGGTCAAGGCCTGGCGCCAGCAGGGCGACGATGTGGCGGACATCGTGGGCTATCCCTCGTCCACGCCGGGCGGCAAATCCCTCAAGTCCTCCACCTCGTTCCTGCGCAGGGCCGACGGCCGGGTCATCGGCGCCTTCTGCATGAACATCGACCTTTCCGACCTGCTGCACTTCCAGGCCGTGCTGCACCCCCTGCTGCACGTGGATCCACTGGAACGCGACGTAAGCGAGACCTTTGCCGCCTGCACCGGCGATACCAGCCTTGCCATCCTCGAGGCGGCCATCCGGCGCGCAGGCAAACATCCCTCCCTCATGAACCGCGAGGAAAAAAAGGACTTCATCCGCATCCTCGACGAGGAAGGCGCCTTCCTCATCAAGGGCGTGGTCCAGCATGTGGCCAAGGAGATGCAGGTCTCCATCTACACGGTGTACAATTATATGCGACAAATCAAGAAAAATAATGACTAGTCTTACTATTTAAAATATTTTTTAAATTAAAAAATATTGACACATCCCCGTACTCAAGGCAAAAGGGGATGTGCTGCAATGGGGCGCAGCTCCTGTTTCCTTCCTCTCCCTCCCCGGCGCGCTCCGCGCCCGCCCCGCGTCAGGCCTGCGCCTGCGGCCAGCACAGTCATCCCACACAAGGAGACACCATGACTCCCACGCACAAGCCCCTGACGGCCCTGCATGTCCGTCCGGCCATCGAGACCTCGCTCTTCGACTTTTTCAAGATCGGCCCCGGCCCTTCCAGCTCCCATACCATCGGCCCCATGCGCGCCGGTCATGACTTCGTCCAGCGCTGCGATGCCCTCGACCCCGATCTGGTACGCCGCGCCGCCCGCATCCATGTGGTGCTGCTGGGCTCGCTGAGCGCCACGGGCATGGGCCACGGCACCAATACCGCCGTGCTGGCCGGTCTGCTGCGCACCAGCCCCGAGACCTGTCCCGCGGGCCTGCTGGACAGGCTGGGCCGCGAAGCCGACGCCCGGCACGAGCTGCGCATCCACGACGTCCTTCTGCAGGTGGGCCTTGCCGACATCGAACACGGCCCCATCATCCACGACGCCCCCTACAGCAACACCCTGCTCGTCAGCCTTGAGGATGCCGACGGCCAGGCCCTGTTCAGCATGGAATACTATTCCGTGGGCGGCGGCTTCATCCAGTGGAAGGGCTGGACCCCGCCCGAACGCGGCAAGCCCGTGCACCCCTACGGCACCATGCGCCAGCTGCGCGAGCAGCTGGCCAAGACCGGCCTGACCCTGCACGAGCTGATCCTGGACAACGAGAGCGCCATCACCGGCATGTCCCGCCCGGACATCTTCCAGAACCTGGAACAGATCATGGAATCCATGTACGCCAGCGTGCGCCGCGGCCTTGAGGCCGAAGGGCAGCTGCCCGGCACCCTGGGCGTGTGGCGCAAGGGCCATACCCTGCTGGAACGCGCCCGCGAGATGCCCCTGGCCGTGGACCGCTTCCTGGGCCAGGTCAACGCCTATGCCTTTGCCGTGGCCGAAGAGAACGCCTCGGGCGGCGTCATCGTCACCGCGCCCACCTGTGGGGCCGCGGGCGTCATGCCCGCCCTGCTCTACGCCATGCGCTACAACATGAACATCGGTGACCGGGCCCTGCGCGAAGGCGTGCTGGCCTCGGCGGCCGTGGGCTTCCTGGCCAAGCACAACGCCGGTATCGCCGGCGCCGAAGTGGGCTGTCAGGGCGAAGTGGGCGTGGCCTCCAGCATGGCCGCCGCCATGCTGGCCCATGCGCGCGGTTATGCCGTGGATGTGGTGGAGAACGCCGCCGAAGTGGCCCTGGAACACCATCTGGGCCTGACCTGCGACCCCGTGGGCGGCTATGTGCAGATCCCCTGCATCGAGCGCAACGCCGTGGGCGCCATCAAGGCCTACAATGCCTGCCTGCTGGCCACCTGCGAGAAGTCCTCGCAGCATATGGTCAGCCTGGACGCCGTCATCATGGCCATGAACGAGACCGGCCGCGAGATGAACGCCAAATTCAAGGAAACCAGCGAAGGCGGCCTGGCCGTCAGCCTGGTGGAATGCTGATCGGGAGCCGTGCGCTCCCGCGGGGCCGTCTTCGTCCATCCGGCGAAGGCGGCCCCTTCCGTCCCCGGACAGGAACAGGGACGGCATCCGCCGCTGCCGGACGCCCCGCACAGGGCCCTGCCACGGGCCCGGGACCTGTTCCCCTGCCTTTCCAACCCTTTCACCTTCAAGGAACCTTCATGGCACAGACCCCTGAAACCGGCCATGCCGCCTCCGGCCGCTGGACGAAATTCGACGTCGTCTGGATGCTCAACCTCTTCGGCACCGCGGTGGGCGCGGGCATCCTCTTCCTGCCCATCAATGCGGGCATGTCCGGCATCTGGCCCCTGGTCGTCATCACCCTGCTGGTGGGCCCCATGACCTATTTCGCCCACCGGGGCCTGGCCCGCTTCGTGCTGTCCTCCTCCCGCGCCGACAGCGACATCACCGCCGTGGTGGAGGAACACTTCGGCCTTTCCGCAGGCAAGCTCATCACCCTGCTCTATTTCTTCGCCATCTATCCCATCCTGCTCATCTATGCCGTGGGCATCACCAACACGGTGGAATCCTTCATCATCAACCAGCTGCAGATGGCCGCGCCGCCGCGCCTGCTGCTTTCCGGCGTGCTGGTGGCGGCCCTGATGGCCGTCATCCTGGTGGGCGAGAACTTCATGCTCAAATTCAACGAGTGGCTGGTCTACCCCCTGTGCGGCATCCTCTTCTGCCTGTCGCTCTATCTCATCCCGCACTGGAACACCTCCTCGCTGGGCCAGATGCCTGATGCCGGCAGCTTCCTGGGCACCCTCTGGCTCACCCTGCCGGTGCTGGTCTTCGCCTTCAACCATTCGCCCGCCATCTCGTCCTTTGCCCTGGCCCAGCGCCGCCAGTACGGCGACATGGCCGAACAGAAGGCCTCCCAGACCCTGCGCGGCACGGCCTGTATCCTGGTGCTCTTCGTCATGGCCTTCGTCTTCAGCTGCGTGCTCAGCCTCAGCCCCGCCCAGCTGGTGGAGGCCAAGGCCCAGAACATCCCCGTGCTCTCCTATCTGGCCAACCAGTTCGACAATCCCTTCATCTCCTGGTTCGGCCCGCTCATCGCCTTCCTGGCCATCGGCAGCTCCTTCTTCGGCCACTATCTGGGCGCCCGCGAAGGCCTGCACGGCATCCTGATCCAGATGTCCTCCAACCCCGAAGCCACGGCCACCTCGCGCAGCGTACGCACCGGCATCGCCCTGTTCTTCTTCGTGACCCTCTGGCTGGCCGGCTGGCTCAATCCCGGCATCCTGGACATCATCGAATCCCTCAGCGGCCCGGTCATCGCCATGATCCTGTTCATCATGCCCATGTACGCCGTGCACAAGATCCCGGCCATGAGCCGCTACCGTGGCCAGTGGAGCAATGCCTTCGTGCTGGCCGCCGGTTGCGTGGCCATCTCTTCCCTGCTCTACAAGCTGTTCTGATCCCGCGCGCCGCATCCGTAAAACGACTCCAGACGTCCGCCGGTCTCCATGCCGGTGGGCGTCTTTTTTTGTGCCGCCGGATTGCCGCGGGCGATGCGCCCGTATGAGCCTTGCCGCTCCCCTGCCGCACAGCAGGCGGACAGCGCACGGCGTCTCCATGATAAGAAAGAAGGATGAGAGCGAGAGGAACGGCGAATTTCCGCGAGCAGACGTGCGCCGTGCCATCTGTGATGGCCGGGCTGCACGAGCATCCTGGCCAAGAGCGGGGAGCATACGGACGGAGCGAGGCGGCAACAGCGGGCCTGCCAAAGCCTGCCAGACAGCGGGCGCATCGCAGAGCGCCGCACACGAAGGCCGTTCTTCCCTGATGGCCGGGGCTCCGTGACCGGACAGGCCGGAGAGCTGCCGCGCCCTCGAAGACCGGGACTCGGAAGGGGAAAATCCCTCTCCCCTGTCTCGTGTCCGGCAGAGCGGGCCGCATGAACCACGGTACGGGCCTGCTCCGCCCCTCCTTCCCCCTGGGCAGACCATGCCGCCGGAGAAAAGAAAGGCAGGCAGGCAGGCCGGACGCCGGACAGCGGACAAAAAAAGACGACCGGCTGCCCAGGGGGAGGAGCAGCCGGCCAAAGAGGGAGGATGTTCTGATGGTTAGAGGTTATGGTGAAGGAGGAGGATGCTCTCGTGAGCCCCGGCAGGACCAAGGGGGATTGCCCTGCCGGATATGTTGTCCGCCTAAGGCGGGGAGGGACGATCTCAGGAGTAAAATCCGTCGTTCTCAGGAAGGCCCGGCCGGGGCCAGGGGAATCCCCGGCCGGGGTAGAAGTTCCAGAGGACTGCATTTTGTAGAGCGGGAGCTCCGGTTAAAGGTGCCTGTCAAAGGAGGTTGCTGTTTTCGGGAGCCTGGCCGGAAGGAGGAGGAGCTTCCGGCCAGATATTTCTTTCTGCCGTTGGCAGGGATCAGCTCTTAGTAGTGGCCGCGATGGGGACCGTCGTAGTAACCGGCGTCACCGCGGGGGCCGTCGCCACGGGGGCAATCCATGGCGGGGCCGCGATCGCCACGGGGACCACGAGGACCGCGGGGGGCATCCTTGAAGCCTTCCGGCACGCCCACTTCGGCAGCCAGCTTGTCGCCCAGGGCGTCATGCAGGTCGGCCATCTCGTTGCGCAGGCGGGCCATTTCGGTAGCGGCCTCACGCACGGCCTTCACATCGGGGTTGGTGGCGTTTTCCAAAGCCCGCAGTTCCTGGCGCTTGACGTAGATGCTGTCGCGCAGCTGCTCCATGCGGGGAGCGAATTCTTCCATGATCTTGTCGAACTTGGCACGCTGCGCGTCCGACATGGCCCGGTAACCCCAGCCACGGGCGTGGCCGTGATGTCCCCAGCCGCCTTCCCAGCAGCCGCCGTCGCCGTAACCGTAGCAGGGACCATAACCGTTGCCCTGGCCGCGATGATGGGGGCCGGCGAAAGCGTCAGAGGTCATGGTTCCGCCGATGAGGGCTGCAGCCAGCAGGGCAGGGATCATAACGCGGGAAGTATTCATATATATGCTCCTTTATCTCTTCTCAGAGTGGGTTATCTTTGGGCTTTGGGTCTTGCCCTTTGTGCTCTGTATATAGCAACCCGCGTGCCAAACATTATTTTTCAATATAAATCAACATATTATATTTTCATCCCGGCAAACAGCCTTTCTCCGGCTGCCCTGTGTTCCCCCTGGATGTCCAGTTTTTATGCAGCGGGCCGGCGGACCTGGTCAAAAATTATACAGCAGACAAATTTTCATACACCCCTGACGCCCGGCCCCCAAAGCCGGAGCCGGATACAAAAAAAGCCCCGCTTGAGCGGGGCCTGGAGTTTCATGCGGGCTGCAGAAGTTACGGGCAGGGTTCGAGGGTCTCCTGCAGGGAATACGTATGGATCACGTCCTGCCGGATCATGCTGTTGCAGCCCCGGCTCTTGCCGGCGCGGCGGAAACTCACGCCCACCTCGTCCAGCAGGCGGCCTTCCAGCTGCGCCAGCTGCAGGCGCAGACGGTCGCGCAGGTCCTGCAGCTCCCAGCCAAGACGGGAGAGCGTCTCGGCGGACGAGTCCTCCGCGTAGTCGAAATGGGCCAGTTCTTCCCGCTTCTGGCGAATGCGCCAGCGGGTGTCTTCGATGGCAGGACGGGCTTCTTCAAGGATGGCGCGGGCCTTGACCTGCTGTTCTTCGGGCAGGCTCTGGAGCCACTGGTCGACATTGCGGTAGCCGCGCGGCCCGTGACCGCCGCCGTGATGCCCCCCGGCAGCCGCCATGAGCGGCAGCAGCAGGAGCGATGTCATGACCAGACCACTGACAACTATATTCTTCCACATAGGCAAACCTTGTTCTGTTGGGCCATGCTTCTGGCATATCAAGCCTGTGTCCGCGGCGCAAGGAAAGGCCGCCGGCAGGCCGTGGCATTTTTTTCGTCTTTCCTCGTTCTTGCAAAAAACATGCAAGCCAAATATCCGACGGCAAGGTGACAGGTGCCCCAACCATGCTTATAGTGCAGGCATGAACTTTATCCGACGCTGCCTTTCCGCTGCTGCCGCCCTGCTGGACCCCCGCCGCCACCGGCTGGCCCGCGCCGCCAACCGGCCCTGCCAGACACCGGGGTCTGCCGCGTCCGGCCGGAACACCGGCGGCATGGTGGCCAATGACCAGGCCGCGCGCGAGAACGACTGCTCCCAGGCCCGTTCACAGCTGGCGCAGCAGCAGAACACCCCGCTGGGCCTGCTGCTGGGCGGGACGGCCTTCGTCCTCATCCTGCTGGTCACCCTGCTGGCCCTGGCCTCCATCGAGCGCAACGAACGCGCCATGTCACGCCTGCTGGCCGAAAAAGGCAGCTCCCTGATCATGGCCTTCGAGAGCATGCTGCGCACCAGCATGCGCGGCGAGGCGCGCGTGCGCCTGCAGATCCTGCTCAAGGAGATGGCCAGCACCTCGGACGTGCAGTTCATCGCCGTCACCATGCCCGACGGTACCATCCTGGCCCACAGCAACGGCAACCGCCTGGGCGAGATCCTGCGCATCAACGGCGAAGAGGCCGACGAAAAGACCATGAAGCTCCTGGCCCCCGGCAGCCAGACACGTTCCGCCATCCTCAATATGGAAGGCCAGCGCGTGTTCGTGGTCTACCGCTATTTCATGCAGCCCCCGCCGGGGCAGGAGCTGCCGCCGGGCCTGCCGCAGCCCATCATCTTCCTGGGCCTCGACCTCTCACCGTTCGAGATCACCCGCGGCCAGGACAGGGACCACGTCTTCATGCTGGCCGGGGTGGCCATGCTGGTGGGCCTGGCCTGTCTGCTGGCCCTGTACTACGCGCAGCGCGCCCGCGAATCCCGCCGCCGCCAGCGCCGGGCCGAAGGCGAGATCCGCCGCCTGGAAGAAGAGATCCGCCGCAAGGAAAAGCTGGCCGCCGTGGGCACGCTGGCCGCCGGGGTGGCCCACGAGATCCGCAACCCGCTCAGTTCCATCAAGGGCTACGCCACCTATTTCGGCATGCGCTTCCCCGAAGGCAGCGAAGACCGCAAGGCCGCGGGCGTCATGGTGCGCGAGGTGGAACGCCTCAACCGCGTCATCAGCGAGCTCATCGGGCTCTCGCGTCCCAGTGACGTGCGGCCCGTGGCCGCCCCGCTGGAAGACAGCGTGGCCCATGTGCTGCGCCTCATCGCCCAGGATGCCGAAAAACGCGGCGTCCGGCTGGTGAACAGCCTTCCGGCCGCCCTGCCCCCGGCCCGCATGGATCCCGACAGGCTGGGGCAGGCCCTGCTCAACATCTGCCTCAACGCCCTGGACGCCATGCCCGACGGCGGCACCCTGACCCTGGGCTGTACGGTGGAGAAGCAGCATCTTGTCCTCTCGGTCACGGACACCGGGCAGGGCATCGCGCCCGAGAACCTCAACCACATCTTCGACCCCTATTTCACCACCAAGGGGCACGGCACGGGCCTGGGACTGGCCACCGTCCACAAGATCGTGGAGGCGCTCGAAGGCGAAGTCTATGTGCAATCCCGTCAGGCCACGGCGGACACGCCCGGCCGGACCACGTTTTTCATACGCCTGCCGCAGGCCGGCAAGGCAGCGGGCCATCCGGCGGACGGCCCGGACAGGCAGGCGGGGGAGCCTGCCGACAGGCAGAAGGGGGAGGATTAGGTGAATACCAGCATTCTCGTGGTTGACGACGACGATGCCCACCGCGGCATGTTGCGCATGATGCTCCAGGCCTGGGGCTACAGCGTGGACGAGGCGGCCGACGGCGATCTGGCCGTGGAGGCCGTGCGCGCCAAGCCCTACGACGTGGTGCTGACCGACGTGCGCATGGGACGCATGGACGGCATCCACGCCCTGCGGGGCATCCTGGACTACAATCCGGCCCTGCCCGTGGTGCTGATGACGGCCTACTCCTCCGTGGAGACCGCCGTGGATGCCCTGCGCCTGGGCGCCTACGATTATCTGACCAAGCCGCTGGACTTCGACGCCCTGCGCGAGACCCTGCAACGGGCCGTGGACCACTCCCGCATGAGCGTGGAGAACCGCGAGCTGCGCCGCCAGCTCAGCGAGGCCGCCGCCGGGCCCGAGATCCTGGGCCGCAGCCCTGCCGTCAGCGCCATGCGCGAGATCATCGCCACCGTGGCGCCCACCGAGGCCACGGTGCTCATCACCGGGGAATCCGGCACCGGCAAGGAACTGGTGGCCCGCGCCGTCCACGGTGCCAGCGCCCGTGCCAACAAGCCCCTGGTCACGGTCAACTGCGCCGCCCTGGCCGAGAACCTGCTGGAATCCGAACTGTTCGGCCATGAGCGCGGGGCCTTCACCGGCGCCGACCGCCGCCGCGAGGGCCGCTTCCTGCAGGCCGACGGCGGCACCCTCTTCCTGGACGAGATCGGCGAGATGCCTCTTTCGCTCCAGGCCAAGCTGCTGCGCGCCCTGCAGCAGGGCGAGGTGCAGCGCGTGGGCTCGGACTCGCCCATCACCGTGGACGTGCGCGTCATCGCCGCCACCAACCGCAACCTGCGCGAAGAGGTGGAGCAGAAGCGCTTCCGCGAGGACCTGTTCTTCCGCCTCAACGTCATCAGCATCGAAGTGCCCGCCCTGCGTGAACGCAGCGAGGACATCCCCCTGCTGGCGGCCCATTTCCTGGAAAAATTCGCGGCCCGCAACCGCAAGAACGTCAAGGGCTTCGCCCCGCAGGCCCTGGACATGCTGCGCCGCTACTCCTGGCCCGGCAACGTGCGCGAGCTCCAGAACGCCGTGGAGCGCGCCGTGATCCTCTGCACCGGCGACCTCATCACCGGCCCGGAACTGCCCGCCAGCGTCACCGGCGCCGCCGAGCAGGCCGCCCCGGTACCGGAGACCGCCGAAGCCTCCCTGGCCGGTCTGTCTCTGGAAGCTCTGGAGCGCCGCGCCATCGAGGACACCCTGCGCCAGACCGAGGACAACAAGAGCGAGGCTGCCCGCCGCCTGGGCATCACCCGCGCCACCCTGCACAACAAATTGCGCAAGTACGGGCTGGAATAAGAGCGGGCAGGGATTTTCCGGGGGAAGGGGACCCCCTTGGCTCGCGCGCAAGGGGGTCCCCTTCCCCCCGGCCCCCATCCCTCCCCCAACGCGCTTTGTTCGGAAGGATGACGAGGCTCGGAAAAGCCATGACCTTGCCTGGATGACCGTCCCCCGAACAAACACCGCCCGCCGGCGGTTGGGCAAAGACGGAAAAGAGCAATCAATGGCGTGCGCCGGACAGTTTTCGTACAAATCAGCAACGGAGGGGGCACCGCGCTCCCTCCATGAGGAAACACACATGGCACAGGACAGCCCAAACAAGAGCACGCCCGCAGCGGGCCTGCCTGATGAACAGCAGATGGAACGCATCACGGACTTTTTCCACGAGGCGGGACATCTGCGCCACACGCCGCGCAGCGGCTATGCCTTCCTGGGCTCCGGCAGCGAGAACGTAGCCGAGCATTCCTACCGTACCAGCGTCATCGGCTACACCCTGGCCAAACTGGCGGGTGCCGATGCCGCCCGCGTGACCTTCCTCTGCCTTTTCCACGATCTGCATGAAGCACGTACCGGCGATTTCAATTATGTGAACCACCGCTACGACACCTGCCGCGACCGCGATGCCCTGCAGGATGCCGTGGACGGCACCGGACTGGAGAAGGACATCCTCGACGGCTGGGACGAACTGCAGGAACGCCAGAGTCTGGAGGCCCGCCTGGCCCACGATGCCGACCAGCTGGACCTGATCTGCAACCTCAAGGCCGAGCTGGACAAGGGCAACAAATTTGCCGCCGACTGGCTGGAAAGCGCGGTCAAACGCCTGCGCAGCCCGCAGGCCCAGGCCCTGTGCGAGGTCATCCTGCGCACGGACCATAACCGCTGGTGGTACGGCCGCGTGGACAAAAAATGGTGGGTGGACCGCAAGTGAGCCTGTCCCGGCTCTCTCCGGGAACAGCCCTTTCCCGATAACGACAACAGCCCGGTCTCCATGGAGGCCGGGCTGTTTTTTTGTCACGGAGCCGGACGCCCTGCCTTCCCCTGCCCCGCTCACCTCAGGCCGGCCAAGACGCTCCAGGAAAAGAAGGCCCCGCGGACCGGGAACTGCTGACATGCGCGAGAGGAGAAGCCGAGGGACTCCGCAAGAGCCGTGTTCGGCGATGATGGAGAGGAACGGATAAAGCGCGTTTGAAGGAGGATGGGGGTGTGGGGGAAGGGGGGAACTTTGTGCGCTAGCCAAAGTTCCCCCCTTCCCCCACGTTCTTTTCCCCAACAGCTATTTTCCCTTGGGCGGTTCGCGGCGGGGGCAGAAGTCGGCCATCTCGCATTCCGCGCAGCGGGGGCTGCGGGCGTGGCAGACATCGCGGCCGAACCAGACCATGCGGTGATTGACGTCGCCCCATTCGGCACGGGGGAAGAGGCGCATCAGATCCTGTTCGATGTCCACGGGATCGGTGTGGGCGGTAAGGCCCAGACGATAGCTGATGCGCTTGACGTGGGTATCCACGGCCAGGCCCTCGTTGATGCCGAAGGCGCCGAACAGCACCACATTGGCCGTCTTGCGGGCCACGCCGGGCAGGGTGATGAGCTCGTCCAGACGGGGCGGCACCTCGCCGCCATAGACGGAGACCACGCGCTGCGCCGCGCCCAGCAGGTTGCGGGCCTTGCTGTGATAGAAGCCCGTGGAACGGATGACGCTTTCCAGCTCTTCCTGCGTGGCCAGGGCCAGCTCGGCCGGGCCGGGCCAGCGCCGGAACAGCTCCGGGGTCACGGTGTTGACGCGGGCGTCGGTACACTGGGCGGCCAGCACCGTGGCCACCAGCAGTTCCCAAGCGTTGTCGGCTTCAAGATGGGTCGCGGGACGGGGATAGCGGGCCTGAAGGGCCGCCAGGACTTTTTCAGCGCGGGCCAGGGCACCGCGCGGCAGGGATTTTTTTGCGCTCATGGGCCTGCTATGCCACAGGAAGACAGGGGGAGCAAGGCGGGGCACGCTTGGTTTTTACGGCCCGCTGGTGTATCTTCTGTCCGCTTTTCCCACTTCCCGAACAGGAGGACGCCATGAGCCTGCTTGCCTGTGTCACTGTGCCCGACGGAGCGACTGCCCGAACCCTGGCCCATCTGGTGGTGGAACGACGGCTGGCCGCCGGGGTGAACATCCTGCCCGGAGCCCTTTCCATCTATCGCTGGGAAGGCAAGGTCCGCGAAAGCCGCGAATGCCTGCTGCTGGCCCAGGTCAGCCGGACAGCGTGGGAAGATTTTCGTGCCGCCGTGGAGGCGGCCCATCCCTATGAAGTGCCCTGTATCGTGGGCATGCCGCTGGAGAAGGGCAACGCGCCCTTCCTGGACTGGATCGCCCAAAACAGCCTGCCCGCAGGGCAGCTCAACGAATAAAAGGAACGAAGATGGCCATTTATGTTTCCGGTTCCCTGGCTTTTGACCGCATCATGACCTTTGGCGGCAACCTGCAGGACCATGTGCTCATGGACAAGCTGCACATGCTGAGCGTCAGCTTCATGGTGGACAGCATGGACGAACGCCGCGGCGGCTGCGCGGGCAACATCGCCTACACGCTGGCCCTGCTGGGCGAAAAACCCATCGTCGTCTCCGCCGCCGGCCGCGACTTCACCGGTTACGCGGCGGCCTGGGAAAAGCTGGGCCTGTCGCTGGAAGGCATCCGGCGCGATTCCGACGTGTTCACGGCCCTGTGCTACATCACCACGGACCAGAACAACAACCAGATCACGGGCTTCTACCCCGGCGCCATGAGCCAGCCCGCCACCTACACCTTCCCCAACCTCGATCCCGCCAAGGACTGGGCCATCGTCTCCCCCGGCAGCGTGGACGACATGCGCCGCCTGCCCGGCTTCTTCCGTGAAAAGGGCGTGCGCTACATCTTCGACCCCGGCCAGCAGCTGCCCGTGCTTTCGGGCGACGACCTCTGCGACGCCATCCGCGGTTCCTATGCCTGCGTGACCAACGATTACGAGCTGGGCATGGTCTGCAAGAAGACGGGCAAGAGCGAGGAAGAACTGGTGGCCATGACCGGCTGGCTGGTGACCACGCTGGGCGGCGACGGCCAGCGCATCCGCAATGCCCAAGGCGTGGACGTGCATGTGCCCGCCATCCCCTGCGACGGCGTCAAGGATCCCACCGGCGCGGGCGACTCCCACCGCGCGGGCCTGCTCAAGGGCCTGGTCTGCGGCCTGGAGATGCCCGAAGCCGCCAAGCTGGGCGCGGTGAGCGCCTGCTACGCCATCGAGCAGCTGGGCACGCAGGAACACCACTTCAGCAAGGACGAGTTCCGCAAGCGCTACGAGGCCAGCTTCGGCCCCCTGCCCATCACCCTGTAACCATACCGGAGGGGCCTGCCCGGCAGGCCCCTTTTTTCATCCCCGCCCGGACGGGGAGATCCCGCCTCCGGCATGCTGCCATCACCGGCAACAACGGAGCATGTTTCAGCCAAGGAGCATCCAGCCATGCGCACCGAAGCCGTCAGGGCCCAACTGGCCGCCCACGGTCTGGGCGACCGCTACCGCGAGTTCACCGTCTCCAGCGCCACCGTGGCGCTGGCGGCCGAAGCCCTGCACTGCGAGGCGGGCCGTATCGCCAAGACGCTGTCCATCCTCACCTCCACCGGTCCCGTGCTGGTGGTGGCCATGGGGCTGGCCCGTCTGGACAACCGCAAGTTCAAGGATCTGTTCCACGAAAAGGCCCGCTTCATCCCCGTGGAGGACGTGGAATGCCTCACCGGCCATCCCCAGGGCGGGGTCTGCCCCTTTGCCCTGCCGGAAGGGGTACGCGTGTTCCTGGACGAGAGCCTCAAGCGCTATGACGTGGTCTACCCTGCCGCCGGTGCGCCCAACAACGCCGTGCAGCTGACCCCGGACGAGCTGGCCGCCGTCACCGGCGGGCAATGGGTCGACCTTTGCAAGCTCCCTGAAGAGCTGGCCTGACGGGCCTATCCTGCAGGCAGGGACGGGAGGCAGACGCTCCGACCGCCGCTTCCCGCAAATGAAAAAGGGCGTCCATCCGCGAAGGATGGGCGCCCTTTTCGTCTTCGATACCGGGAGCCGCCACGGCCCGGCCCTCACGGCCAAGCCGGACGGCGGGAGCTGCCCGGTCCTAGTAATCTTCGTCTTCCAGCGGAGGCGGCACGGCCACGGCGCTGGTGATGACGCGGCGGCGGCTCTTCACCGGCTCGGCGGGCACTTCCTTGTTCTCACGCGTCATGTGCGGTTCGGGCAGGTTGTTGTACAGCACCCAGAAAGGCGGATAGAGCTCGGTCAGCACGCCGGGGTTGCCCAGCTTGAAGCCTTCCTGCTTGCCGCGGGCACAGGCCGCCAGGGCCAGGGCCACGGCCCAGGGAGCGTCGGGGGCGTTCCAGCCGCGGGCCTGCAGGGCGGGACGGGGCTTGCGCACGGGGCGGCCTTCCTCGTCCTGTTCTTCGGCTTCTTCCATGTCGTCACCGGGCTTCCAGGCCACCAGGCAGCCTTCGGCATCCAGAGCCAGACCGGCAGCGTGCAGGTAGCTTTCCACCACGTTCTCTTCGGCTTCCAGACCGGCGGGCAGCACGGCACGACCGCCGCGCAGGGCCGTCATGGTGCTCAGGGCCACGGCCAGCGGACGCCAGGAGGCGGGCAGGCCTTCGGGCAGGGCAAAGGCGGCGGGCAGTTCGGCCAGCGGCTTCAGGCTGCGGGCCAGGATCTCGGTGGCCGAGCATTCGACCTTGGCACCGGTCTGGCGCAGCAGGTCCAGGCCGGCTTCGGTGCCGGGCCAGGTGGGCCACTGGCCTTCCAGGCGCACTTCACCGCCCAGCGCGGGGGCGAGGCCCATCAGGAACACGGCCAGTTCCGGTTCCACGGGCAGGGTGGGCTCGGAGGGGATGCTCAGGGCGCAGGGCTGGAAGTGGAGCACGTCGCCTTCGCGGCGCACGTCGGCACCGGCAGCGTTCAGCACGGGCAGGATGCGGGCAAAGGCCAGCGCACGCTCGGGCATGGCGGAAAGGTCCAGGGTGATGGCGCGCTCATAGGAAGGCGCGGCCAGCATGATGCCTTCGGCCAGTTCCACCGGGGCATCGGCGGGGAAGACCACCTTGCCGGGCAGCACGCCGGAGCATTCGATGCGCACCGGGAAGCCGTCGGACTTGGGCACCACATGCACCAGACGCGCGCCCATGAGGGGCAGGAAGCGGCGGGTGGCGCTGAGGTCGGCCAGCTTGAGGGCCGCGCCGCCGGTGAACTTGGTGCGCGAAGGACGGCCCAGGTAATGGCCCAGGGCCAGATAGAAGTTCCAGGAGCTGTCGCCCACATGCAGCACCTTGTCCGGGGTGCCCAGGGGCGTGCCGGCGGCCACATGCACGGCACCGTCGTCACGGTTGGCATGGGCGCCCAGCTGGTTGAGCAGCTTGACGCAATCCACGACGGGATCGTTCATCAGGGCGGGGGCGATGCGCACGGCCTGGCCGGTGCAGGCGGCCAGCGTGGCCCAGGCCCGGGTCAGGCGACAGGAACGCGGGGCGGGCATGGACAGGCGCACGGGCATGTCGGCGGGGGCAAGATTGAAGGCGGGGCGCTGGGCTTCGCCGTCTTCACCGGGACGGGGCAGGAATTCCACTTCCTGCATCAGGGTGAAGAAACGGCCGCTCAGGCGCGGGTCGCGGCTGACGCGGGAAACGGCGGCTTCCCAGGACTCGCGGATGCTCTTTTCTTCCGCGGGCTCCAGGAAACCCTTGGCATTGTACATGCGCTTGATGAGATTGTGGCGGCGCATGAGCATGCGCAGGATATCGCGGTCGATGTCACAGACGGTCTCGCGCAGGCTGCGGCGCGGACGCTCGGGCTTGCCGTCGGTTCTGGCCTCGAAACGTCCTTCGGGGCGGTCGCTGCGTTTGTCCGGCCTCTGGGCAGGTCGGAATTCGTGGTGCTCGTTCATGCTGGATGCTCCTCTCGACCGCCGGACGGCGCGTCGCTCTATGAATTTGTGGGGGATGCTGTATCCCGAAACGTCCTCACTGGCAAGCCCCCGAAAGAGACTTTTCCGGCCACATGTGAAAGAGAGTGCAAGCTCCGGCGAGCACTGGAGGGAGCCTCAAAGAGCGTACCGGGTGCCTTACGACGTATTTTTGATAAAAAATCAACTATTCCCAATAGATACAATCAACCATTTGATTTTATTGGATAATTGTTTCAACTTTTGCTTCTTTTTCTCATCAAGATCAGGGCGACACCGGAACGTCATAAAAAAGCCGCCCGTCCGGCATGGAAAGCATCGATACGTTAACTATTTGAAATTAAATGATTTTACTAAAGCGTTCCCTGAACAGGAACAGGGAGATATTCAGGATAACCGGCTGATAAACATGCCTTTTCCTGGCCCAACACAGATCTTGGACATGAAAGCCGTCCAAAACGCGGAGCATCTTTACACAGCATAAAAATTATGCTAGGGAGAATGTGCAAGGATTATAGTGGTTTGTGCCGTTTTCCACCGAGAGTTTCCACGAATTTTTCAAAAGGGGGCTTGACGTGAAGAGGGGTAGCTTGTTACTAAATACACAAGCGCACGACCTGAGCGCTGTTGCCCAGGGTCGTGACCCCAATCAAGACGGCACTCGGGCGGCCCGAGTGGCTGCCCATACGGTCAAAATTGACCTGAAACACTTTAAGAGTTGGAGGATACGTTATGCCTACGTTTGTCGATCCGTCCAAATGCGACGGCTGCAAGGGTGGCGAAAAGACGGCCTGCATGTACATCTGCCCGAACGACCTGATGATCCTCGATCCTCAGGAAATGAAGGCGTACAACCAGGAACCCGACGCCTGCTGGGAATGCTATTCCTGCGTGAAGATCTGCCCCCAGGGCGCCATCACCGCTCGTCCCTACGCCGACTTTGCTCCCATGGGCGGCACCTGTATCCCCATGCGCTCTGCCGACTCCATCATGTGGACCGTGCAGTTCCGCAACGGCAGCGTGAAACGTTTCAAGTTCCCCATCCGTACCACTCCTGAAGGCTCCATCAAGCCCTTCGAAGGCAAACCGGAAGGCGCCAACCTCGACGACGAACTGCTGTTCACCGAAGAAAAGCTGGCCACCCCCATCGAAGTCCTGGGCAAGAAGTTCGAAGTGACTGAAGCCGACAAGGTCTTCACCGCTATGGAACAGGGCCGCTAGAGAGCAGTAACCGCGTAGAGCTTAAGGAGAAATCACTATGCCTATGATTCCCGTCAAGGAAGCGATGAAAGGCGTTGCCATTGCTGAACCTGAAGTGAAGGAACATGACGTCGACCTGCTGATCGTGGGCGGCGGTATGGGTGCCTGCGGTGCCGCTTTCGAAGCCGTGCGCTGGGGCGACAAACACGGTCTGAAAATGATGCTGTGCGATAAGGCCGCCCTCGAGCGCTCCGGCGCCGTGGCCCAGGGCCTGTCCGCCATCAACACCTACCTCGGCAAAAACACCGCCGACGATTACGTCCGCATGGTCCGCACCGACCTTATGGGTCTGGTCCGCGAAGACCTGATCTTCGACGTGGGCCGTCACGTTGACGACTCCGTGCATCTGTTCGAAGAGTGGGGCCTGCCCTGCTGGATCAAGGACGAAAACGGCCACAACATGAACGGCGCCGCCGCCAAGGCCGCCGGCAAGAGCCTGCGCAACGGCGACGAGCCCGTCCGCTCCGGTCGTTGGCAGATCATGATCAACGGTGAATCCTACAAGTGCATCGTGGCCGAAGCTGCCAAGAATGCCCTGGGTGAAGACCGTATCATGGAGCGTATCTTCATCGTGAAGCTGCTGCTCGACAAGAACACCCCCAACCGCGTCGCTGGTGCCGTGGGCTTCAACCTGCGTGCCAACGAAGTGCACATCTTCAAAGCCAACGCCATCATGGTGGCCGCCGGCGGTGCCGTTAACGTGTACCGTCCCCGTTCCACCGGTGAAGGCATGGGCCGCGCTTGGTACCCCGTGTGGAACGCCGGTTCCACCTACACCATGTGCGCTCAGGTCGGCGCCGAAATGACCATGATGGAAAACCGCTTCGTGCCCGCCCGCTTCAAGGACGGTTACGGCCCTGTGGGCGCCTGGTTCCTGCTGTTCAAGGCTAAAGCCACCAACTGCAAGGGCGAAGACTACTGCGCCACCAACCGCGCCATGCTGAAGCCTTACGAAGATCGCGGCTACGCCAAGGGTCACGTGATCCCCACCTGCCTGCGTAACCACATGATGCTTCGTGAAATGCGCGAAGGCCGCGGCCCCATCTACATGGACACCAAGACCGCTCTGCTGACCACCTTCGCCACCCTGACCGAAGAACAGCAGAAAGACCTCGAGTCCGAAGCTTGGGAAGACTTCCTGGATATGTGCGTTGGTCAGGCCAACCTGTGGGCCGCCACCAACACCGCTCCTGAAGAACGCGGTTCCGAAATCATGCCCACCGAACCTTACCTGCTCGGCTCTCACTCCGGCTGCTGCGGTATCTGGGTTTCCGGTCCCGACGAAGCTTGGGTGCCCGAAGACTACAAGGTTCGCGCTGCCAACGGTAAGGTCTACAACCGCATGACCACCGTGGAAGGCCTGTTCACCTGCGCCGACGGCGTGGGCGCTTCCGGCCACAAGTTCTCCTCCGGTTCCCACGCTGAAGGCCGTATCGCCGGTAAGCAGATGGTGCGCTGGTGCCTGGACCACAAGGACTTCAAGCCTGAGTTCAAGGAAACCGCCGAAGAACTGAAGCAGCTGATCTACCGTCCTTACTACAACTACCTGGCCGGCAAGGACGCCTCCACCGACCCCGTGGTGAACCCCAACTACATCACGCCCAAGAACTTCATGATGCGCCTCGTGAAGTGCACCGACGAATACGGCGGCGGCGTGGGTACCTACTACACCACCTCCAAGGCTCTGCTGGACACCGGCTTCTATCTGCTGGGCATGATGGAAGAAGACTCCGCCAAGCTGGCCGCCCGCGACCTGCACGAACTGCTGCGTTGCTGGGAAAACTACCATCGCCTGTGGACCGTGCGCCTGCACATGCAGCACATCGCCTTCCGTGAAGAGTCCCGTTACCCCGGCTTCTACTACCGCGCTGACTTCCTGGGTATCGACGACAGCAAGTGGAAGTGCTTCGTGAACTCCAAGTACGATCCCGCCACCGGCGAAACCAAGATCTTCAAGAAGCCCTACTACCAGATCATCCCTGACTAGTAGGCGGAAGAACATCCCTGGGGTGGCCGCCTAGGCCACCCCATTTTTTTCGGCGCGGCGGGTGTGCGACATGCAAGCTCCCCGCCGCGCCTTGGAATATGCGCCGCGCGGCAGGGCCCTTGGCTCTCAATTGCGCCGCCCGGCAATCCCATACAACCGGGCAGGCGTGCGCGCCGCCCCGCAGAGGGGCCACGGCGCTGCAACGCAGGAGGATATCCAGGATGTCCAACTCCATTCTCGTCGTGGGCGGCGGCTTTGCAGGCCTTACTGCCGCCATCGAAGCGGCGGAACTGGGCCACGATGTGTATATCGTGGAAAAGTCGCCCTACCTGGGCGGCCGTGTGGCCCAGCTCAACAAATATTTCCCCAAACTTTGTCCCCCCTCCTGCGGTCTGGAAATCCAGTTCCAGCGCATCAGGAAGAACCCCCGCATCAAATTCTTCACCATGGCCGAAGTGACCAAGCTGGTCGGCTGTAAGGGTGACTACACCGCCACCGTGAGCATCAAGCCCCGCAAGGTGGCCGCCCACAACGTGGACTTCACCCTCCTCGCTTCCAGCCTGGAAGGCACCGTGCCCAACGAATTCGACTTCGGGCTGTCCCAGCGCAAGGCTCTGTACAAATCCATGCCTTTCGCGTTCCCCAACCGCTTCGTGCTGGACACCGACGCCCTGAGCAAGGCTGACGCCGCCCGCGTCGCCGGCCAGAAGTTCCTGGACCAGAACGAACCCGCCCGCGAGATCGAACTCAATGTGGGCGCCATCGTGGTGGCCACCGGCTGGAAGCCCTACGACGTCACCAACCTGGCCAACCTGGGCGCCGGCAAGGTCAAGAACTGCGTGACCAACATGCAGCTCGAACGCCTGGCCTCCCCCTTCGGCCCCACCGGCGGCAAGATCGTCCGTCCTACCGACGGCCGTCGTCCCAAACGCATCGCTTTCGTGCAGTGCGCCGGTTCCCGTGACCAGAACCACCTGAACTACTGCTCCTACATCTGCTGTATGGCCACTCTCAAGCAGTGCCAGTACATCTGCGAGCAGTACCCCGAGACCCAGATCTCGGTGTTCTACATCGACCTGCGCGCTCCGGGCCGCTACGTGAAGGTTCTGGACAAGGTGAAGGCCGCCCCCAATGTGCGCTTCATCAAGGGCAAGGTGGCCGACGTGGCCCAGGCCGCTGACGACAACGTCACCGTGACCGTTGAAGACGCCATCCGCGGCGAAAAGCTGCATCTGGATTATGACATGGTGGTGCTGGCCACGGGCATGCAGCCCAGCCTGGCCACCGACAGCCTGCCCCTGCCCCTGCCCCTGGACGAAGACGGTTTCGTTATGGGCGGTGAAGAGGCTGGCATTTTTGCCGCCGGTTGCGCCCGCATGCCGCTGGACGTGATGCGTACCGCGCAGTCCGGCACGGCCGCCGCTCTCAAGGCGGTGCAAACGGTGAAAGGGAGGTAGGCGGCATGGCCAGCAAGATCGGCGTCTATTTTGACGTACAGAACATCGGCGGCGGCCTGGATGTGGAAGCCCTGGCCGAACAGGTCCGCAGCAAATGGAGCGACCTCACCCCTGTGGTGAAAGTGCTGCCCATGCTGAGCGTGGCCGAAGACGAAGTGCGTGCCGACATCGAAGCCAACGGCCTTGACGGCGTGCTCTTCTGCGGTGCCAGCCCCCGCGACGAAGCTACCCCCTGGCAGCTGCCCGTGCAGGTGGAACACGTGAACCTGCGCGAACAGTGCGTGCTCGCCTACAAGAACCCCGACGGTTCCGCCGTCAGCGGCGCGGCTCCCGCCCTGCTGACCCAGATGGCCACCGACTACGTGAACATGGGCGTGGTCAAACTGCAGAAGAGCAACATGCCCGAATCTGCGGCCATCGAAGGCATCAAGCGCATCCTGGTCATCGGTGGCGGCTGGACCGGCCTCACCGCCGCCCAGGAAGCCGCCAAGACCGGCTATGAAGTCATCCTGGTGGAAAAGGCCGACAAGCTCGGCGGCGCGGTCAACAACATGCCCATGGGCTCGCCCCTGCAGGCTCCCTGGGAAGACCGCCAGCCCACCAACCTGGCCGAAAAGATCGCCGCTGTGACCGGCAACAGCAGCATCACCGTGCTGCTGAACTCCCACATGGCCAAACTGGAAGGCCAGCCCGGCGAGTTCAAGGCCACCGTGGCCACCGCCAACGGCGAACAGACCTTCGACATCGGCTCCGTGGTCCTGGCCACCGGCTGGGTGCCGCTGGCTGAAAAGTATCTGGAAAGCATGGGCCTGGGCGTGAACCCCAAGGTCGTCCATGCCGCCCAGTTCGCCAAGATGCTGGGCGAAGGCAAGGTCGACGCCCGCCGCATCGCCTTCGTGCTCGACACCACCATCGCTGAAGAAGCCCTGCAGAAGGCCGCTGACGAAGCCGCCGCTGCCGAGGCCGAAGCCCCCGCCGCCGAAGCTCCCGCCGAGGAAGAAGAAAAGGGCTTCGTCAAGGAGAACCTGGAAAGCATCAAGCACCTGCGTTACTCCAACGCCGTCAACAGCGTGGGCATGCTGCGCATGGCCAACATCATCTGTGACAAGACCGATGACGCCGTGCAGGCCTTCGTGCTGTACAAGGACATGACCATCCCCGGCATCCTGGAACGCTTCTACAAGAAGATGCAGGACCGTCTGGGCCTGATGATGACCAAGGCCGACGTGACCGACATCCGTGATGCCGGCAACCACATGGTGGTCAGCTGCAAGAACACCCTGCTGGGCATGGACTTCGATCTGGATGTGGATCTGGTGGTGCTGCCCACGGGCGTCGTGCCCACGACCGCCAAGGACGTGGTGGTGGAATTCGACTACCGTCAGGGCCCCGACTTCCCGGATCTGCAGCTCTTCGACGGTTTCGCGGACTCCAACTACATCTGCTTCCCCTACGAAACCCGCCGTACCGGTGTCTACGCCGCCGGCTGCGTGCGTCAGCCCCAGACCCTGGACGCCTGTGAAGAAGACGCCCGCGGTGCCGTGCTCAAAGCCATCCAGTGTGTGGAAGCCGCTTCCCACGGTGTGGCCGTGCATCCCCGCTCCGGCGACAATTCCTACCCGGTGTTCAACTTCGTGCGCTGCACCCAGTGCAAGCGCTGCACCGAAGAATGTCCCTTCGGCGCCCTGGACGACGACGAAAAGGGTACGCCCAAACCCAACCCGGCCCGCTGCCGTCGTTGCGGTACCTGCTTCGGCGCCTGCCCCGAGCGCGTGATTTCCTTTGCCAACTACAACATCGACCAGATCGGTTCCATGATCCGCGAAGTTGTGGTGCCCAAGGACTTCAAGAAGGAAGGCCCCCGCATCCTCATCCTGGCCTGCGAAAACGACGCCTACCCCGCCCTGGATATGGCCGGTATGCGCCGCAAGGCCTGGAGCCCGTACTGCCGCATCATCCCCGTGCGCTGCCTCGGCTCCGTCAACGCCATCTGGGTGTCTGACGCCATGAGCAAGGGCTTCGACGGCGTGCTGCTGCTGGGCTGCAAATATGGCGAAGACTACCAGTGCCACTTCATCAAGGGTTCCGAGATCTGCAACCGCCGCAAGGAAAACATCGCCGAGACCCTGAACCGTCTGGGCGTGCAGCCCGAGCGCGTTGACCAGCTCGAAGTGGCCATCGACGAATATGACAAGGTGCCGGACATGATCGACGAATTCGTCGCTCGCATCGTGGAACTCGGCCCCAACCCGTTCAAGGGCATGTAGGAGGAAGGCTGCAATGGCACAGAATATTCTCAAGCCGGATTCCACCTTTACGCGGGAGCTGATGGAAGCGGGCGGCGAAAGCCTGAAAAAATGCTATCAGTGCGCCACCTGCTCCGTGGCCTGCCCCATGGCTCCGGAAAACGCTCCCTACCCCCGCAAGGAAATGGTGTGGGCGTCCTGGGGCCTCAAGGAAAAGCTGGCCACCGACGTGGACCTGTGGCTCTGCCACAACTGCGGCAACTGCGCGGACCTCTGCCCCCGTGGTGCCCGTCCCGCCGACGTCATGGGCGCTGCCCGCAACATGGTCTACCGCGATCTGACCGAGCCCACCATCGTGGGCAAGTGGATGAGCAAGCCCTCCGGTCTGCCCTTCCTCTTCGCCATCCCGGCCCTGCTGTGGCTCTTCATCTGGTGGATCCGCGCCGGCTTCAATGACGGCAACTGGTTCCCCCGCGCCGCCGACGGCCGCATCGTGTTCGGTCAGGTGTTCTATGGTGACTACACCATCGACCCCATCTTCATGATCACCTTCTTCGGGGCCTGCTTCATCCTCTACAAGGGCGTGCGCAAGCTCTGGGGCATGTTCAAGCCTGAAGGCCGCCTGACCGTGCTTGGCAAGACCAAGGCCTGGTACTGGCACCTGCTGGACGTGCTCATCGACGAAGTGGTCACCCACCGCAAGTTCGACGACTGCGAAGCTGGTCCCAAGACCGGTACCTATGTGCCCAACCGCAAGGCCGGCCACATGATCCTGGTCTACAGCTTCGTCATCCTGGCCTTCGTGACGGCCGTTGTGGCTCTGGGCCACTGGGGCGGCAAGATCATCCCGCTCATCAAGATCGAGACCCCCATGCCGCTGCTGTACCCTGTGAAGATCCTGGCCAACCTCGGCGCCATCATGCTGGTCTGTGGCCTGGCCATGCTCACCGCCCGCCGTCTGAAGCTGAACCCCAAGCATCAGGGTTCGAGCTGGTATGACTGGTACCTGCTGGGCATCATCTGGCTGGTGGCCGTGACGGGCATCCTGTCCCAGGTCTTCCGCCTGGCCGATGCCATCCAGCCCGCCTTTGTGGTGTACTATCTGCATCTGGTCTTTGTGTGGATGCTCTTTGCCTACCTGCCGTGGTCCAAGCTCGGTCACTTCGTGTACCGCACCGCGGCCCTGCTGTTCGTCCGCATGTACGGACGCGGCTACTAGGATGGTCTTCCGGGCCGTCGCCCCGTGACGACGGCCCGCACAGGCTCACACTGCAAAACACCGTTCTCCGAGGAGGAGGCCGAAAATGTCTGATACCGCTCGCAAAATGTTCCCTGTGGAAACCGTCCTGGCCCTGGCCGTCGCCAAGAAGGGCGCGGACGTGAAAGATATCGCCGGTTACATCACCGGTCGCAGCATCGTCTGTGACGCCTGCGCCGCCGCCGTGGCTCCCTTCGCCGCTGCCTGGCTGGCCAAGCTGTCCCCCAAGTTCCTGGACATGAACTACAAAGACGGTGACAACTGGGGCGACTTCGTCAACCAGGGTGCCCGTCTGCTGGGCGACACCATCTCCCTGACCCCCATGGACGACTGCCTGAAGAACGCCGTCGCCACCGTGCTCGACATGATGGACGACATGCACGGCACCATGGTCAGCCAGCGCGCCGAGATCGCCACCCTGCGCCAGCAGGTGGAGACCCTGGCCCCCTATCAGGGCAAGGCTGAAGAACTGCAGAAGAAGTGCGACAAGCTGGAAGACACCATCAAGACCATGAAGACCGACATGGGCGGTCTGCGCCGTCAGGTGGCCGAATTCCAGGGCAAGGTCGCCATCAACCATGACGAACTGATGCAGAGCATCAAGGACGCCATCAAGGACAACCTGAAGAACATCACCGTGGGTGTGGCTGCTGCCGGCGTGGCCGGTGAAGCCGCCGCCGAAGAACCCGCCCAGGAAGAAGGCGGCGTGCCGGACGATTTCGGTTTCGGCACCAGCGGCGCCAACTCCGACGGCTTCGGCTTCTAGTCCCAAGTCAAGGCATCGCCTTTCAAGGCGCGTCCGTTCCGGCGGGCGCGCCTTTTTTCGTGGTCGCCCAGCGCGGAGTAAAAGGGGCAGTGCCCCCTGCCCGGGATGAGGGGGAGCCATAGCGCGACAGCCAGCCGTCCGATGGACGGCCGCTGCCCGGGCCCAGGGCCTGGTCGCCTCCGCGGCGAAGCGGCAAGTGGGCGGGGCCTGCGCGGCCCCAGCCCTCCTGCCCCGCCGTGCCCCGCGTCAGGTCCCGGTTTCGTCACGGCGCGCCGAAGGCGGAGCGGCACCACGCCTTCGGCGTACGCCGCCAAAGCGGCGAGCTCAATGGGGGGAGAAGGGCGTTGGAGAAATCGTGGGGCAGTATGCTGGATGAAGAACAAGGGAATGGAAAGCCTTGGAACGGGGGTTCGATGGAGGGGATGACGACCTTGCTCAAGCGGCGCAATACATAAAGAAGGCAGGCCATGCGTGGCAGGGCCGGACAGAAGCAGGAGTGATGGTCCAGCCGGAGAGAAAGCCAGGCCGCGCCTGACGGAGCGGCCTGACCGATAAAGCGCGTTTGAAGGAGGATGGGGGGAGCTTGAGGGGGGAAGGAGGGACCTTTGCGCGCGAGCCAAAGGTCCCTCCTTCCCCCCTCAAAAAATCCGGTCCCCCTCTCGCCGACATCCCTTCGCCGCTACAGCGAAAGCAGGGTCATGGCCACGGGGATGGTGATGACGGAAAGGACGGTCGACAGGCTGACCAGCAGGGCCCCGAAGGGCGCATCCGTCTTGTAGACGGCGCCCAGGATGGAGATCTGCATCATGCAGGGCAGACCGGCCTGGATGATGAACACCTTTTCCATAAGCTCGGGCAGCTCCACAAAATGCAGCATGCCGGCCAGTATCAGGGGGCAGATGACCAGCTTGCCCAGCAGGGCCAGCACCAGGTCACGCGACAGATGCAGATGGCGCAGGTCCATCTTGTAGAGGCAGATGCCGATGAAGATCAGGGCCAGCGGCGTGGTGAGGTTGCCCATGTAGCGCAGGGCTTCCTGTACGAACTCCGGCAGCCGCAGGCCCAGCAGGGTCATGGCCAGCCCGGCCAGAAAGCCCAGCATGGGCGGCGAGAAGATGTGGCGCACATTGTCCAGCAGCGTGGCGGAACCGCGCAACGCTTCGTTGTCATGGCTCATGATGTAGCTGCCGATGCTCCAGAAAAAGGTGGTATTGGCAAAGAAATACAGCAGCACATAGGGCGCGGCCGCATCACCGAACAGGGCAAGATTGACGGGCAGCCCGATGAAGACCGTATTGGACGTGGTGAAGCTGGCGCAGAACAGGCCGAAATGCCGCCGTTCCACGCGCGTGACCTTGGCCACCAGCAGGGCCACGGCAAAGGTCAGCAGGATGCTGAACAGCGGGAAGATCGAACCGTAGATCAGGTGGACGAGGTCGTCCCGGCCGAAAGAATGGGTGATGGTATAGAACAGGTAGGAAGGCAGGGCCACGGTAGTGACCAGCCGGGGCAGCAGGATCTGGGTCTCGGGCGAGAACCAGCCCTTGCGGGCCAGCACATACGCTATCGAGACGATGATCTGCAAGCTGAGGATGCCCTGAAGGGCGTGCAGAAAAACCATGATGGCACCTGTGCGGCAGGAAGAGGCCCTGCCAGAAAGCGATGGTCCCGCACTGCACCGGCGGCAATGCGGGACCATCGGCAAAGGAACGGACGTCCTCCGGCGTTCCGGGTATCACACCGGCCCCGAAGAGCCGGACGGACGCCCGGAAGGAACAGGAGCCCCATGCACGGGGAACGGCGGCACGGCGTCTTTCCCCTGCGGGCGCCTGTCCCGGCCGGGAAAGCGTCCTAGACTTTTTTGTACATGGCGCCGCTGTCGGCGGAGCTCACCATGCTGGCGTAACGGCGCAGCACGGGATAGGGGCATTCCTTCTGCGGCGGCACCAGCTCGGCGCGACGGCGGGCCAGTTCGGCTTCGTCCACCAGCAGATCCAGCTTGCGGTTGGGGATGTCCACCAGGATGCGGTCGCCGTCACGCACCAGGGCGATGGGGCCACCGTTGGCGGCTTCGGGCGAGATGTGGCCGATGGCCGCACCGTTGGTACCGCCGGAGAAGCGGCCGTCGGTGAACAGGGCCACGTCCTTGCCCAGGCCCATGCCGGTGATGGCGGCGGTGGGGGACAGCATCTCGCGCATGCCGGGGCCGCCCTTGGGACCTTCGTAACGCACCACCACGCCGTCGCCGGGCTTGATCTTGCCGTCGAGGATGGCGTGCATGGCGTCTTCTTCGCTCTCGAACACGCGGGCGGTCACTTCGCGGCGCATCATTTCGGGCGCCACGGCGGACTGCTTGACCACGGCGCCGTCAGGGGCCAGCGAACCGCGCAGGATGGCGATACCGCCTTCCTTGGAATAGGCGTTGTCGATGGTGTGGATCACGTCCGTATCCAGGATATGGGCGTTGCGATCCTTCAGGTTCTCGCCCACGGTCTTGCCGGTGACGGTCATGCAGTCCTTGCGGATCAGATCCAGCTTGTCCAGCTCGCTCATGACGGCCGGGATGCCGCCGGCGTTCTCCAGGTCCACCATGTAGTGGTGGCCGGCGGGGGAAAGCTTGCAGAGGTTGGGGCTCTTGCGGCTCACTTCGTCGAAGACGGACAGGTCGATGTCCAGACCGGCTTCATGGAAGATGGCGGGCAGGTGCAGGGTGGTGTTGGTGGAGCAGCCCAGGGCCATGTCCACGGCGATGGCATTTTCCACGGCGCCGCGGGTGACGATGTCGCGGGGACGGATGTTGCGCTTCACCAGATCCATGACGCGCATGCCGGCCTGCTTGGCCAGACGCACACGGGCCGCATGCACGGCCGGGATGGTGCCGTTTCCGGGCAGGGCCACACCGATGGTCTCGGCCAGGCAGTTCATGGAGTTGGCCGTGAACATGCCCGCACAGGAACCGCAGCCGGGGCAGGCGCGTTCTTCCCACTGGGTCAGCTCTTCTTCGCTCATCTGGCCGTTGCGCACGCGGCCCACGCCCTCGAACAGGGTGATGAGGTCGCCCTGCTTGCCGGGGGTCAGGGTACCGGGCAGCATGGGGCCGCCGGAGACCAGCACCGAGGGGATGTTCAGGCGCATCATGGCCATGAGCATGCCGGGCACGCACTTGTCGCAGTTGGGGATGAAGACCAGAGCGTCGAAGGCATGGGCGCGGGCCATGATCTCGATGGAGTCGGCGATGAACTCGCGCGAAGGCAGGGAGAAGCGCATGCCTTCGTGGTTCATGGCGATGCCGTCGCACACGGCGATGGCGGGGAATTCCAGGGGGGTGCCGCCGGCCATGCGCACACCGGCCTTGACGGCCTCGGCCAGCTTGCCCAGGTGCAGGTGGCCGGGCACCACTTCACTGGCGGCGTTGACCACGCCCACCAGAGGACGTTCCATTTCCTCGCGGGTCAGGCCCAGGGCATAAAGCAGGGAACGGTGAGGGGCCTTTTCCAGGCCGGATTTCATTTTTTTGCTGTTCTCTTCCATGACGGTATCCTTTGGACGTTTGTCAGCGGCCCGCGCGGCGGCAGAAGGCCGCAAAAGGATCGCGCGGGGATCTTGTGCATGGGCGTCACGGGGGCAGCGGCGCGGCAGCCCGCCGCATGGTGGCGTTGAGGGCGGGGCGGGACCGCCGGTAAGGCGGCCGCTCCCGGAGCGGCTGGGCCGCGTCCTCCGGTGCGCTGTTTGTGCGTGCGCTCAATGTTTTTTCATACGCAAAAAGCCGGAGGCCGTAAACACTTGTCCCCGGCAGGCAGCCGGTCCGCAGGGCACGCCGCGCCCCATTCCCGGCTTGTGGCACGCCGCAAAGTGGGCTAGGTTTTCCCGCATGGAAAACAGGACGACTCCCCCCTCCACGCCAAGCCTGGCGCGTCGCTATATATGCAAGCTGCTGGCCAACGTGGCTTCCGTGCCGGTCTATCTGGCCATGGAAGCCATCCTGCCCCGTGCCCTGGGCCCGGCCATGTACGGCAATTACAGTTTTGCCACCAACTTTTTCCAGCAGCTGTTCATGTTCCTGGACATGGGCACGTCCACCTGCTTCTACAATGCCCTGTCCCGGCGCCAGTCCGAAACGGGCCTCATCAGCTTCTACATGCGGCTCAGCCTGCTCATCGCCGTCATCAGCCTGCTCATCGCCGGCGCCATGCAGGTGCCCCTCGTCGGCAACTGGCTCATGCCCGACGTGCCCCTGTGGCTGGCCCCGCTGGCCGCCATCTGGGCCTTTCTGACCTGGTGGGGCCGCGTGCTCCGCTCCATGAACGATGCCGTGGGCGCCACCGTGCAGTCCGAGATGGTGCGCACCGTGGTCTCGCTCTCGGCCGTGTTCCTGCTTATCGGCCTGTTCCTGCTGGACTGGCTGAACATCTTCAGCCTTTTCGGCCAGCAATACGCCATGCTGGGCGTCACGGCCCTGGGCTACTGGATCGTCACCCGGCGCCACTGGGAGCGCTGCTACGGCGGCCCGGACGCCACCTTCTGCCTGCGCCTGAGTGCCGACAGCAACAAGGCCTACCGTCACGAATTCTTCACCTACAGCCATCCGCTCTTCGTCCAGGCCCTGCTCATCTTCCTCATGGCCGCCGCGGAACGCTGGCTGCTGCAGTGGTTCGACGGCAGCGCCGAACAGGGCTATTTCGCCCTGGGCCACAAGGTCTGTCTGGCCTGTCTGATGTTCGTCTCGGCCATGACGCCGCTGGTCATGCGCGAGCTCTCCATCGCCTGGGGGCAGCGCGACCTCCAGCTCATGGGCCGCCTGGTCAACCGCTTCGCCCCCCTGATCTATGCCGTGGCCGCCTACTTCGCCTGCTTCAGCATGGCCGAGGGCCCGGCCCTGGTGCGCATCTTCGGGGGCGCGGAGTTCACCGCCGCCATCCTGCCCGTGCAGATCATGGCCCTCTACCCCCTGCACCAGTCCTATCTGCAGCTGGCCAGCTCCGTGTTCCACGCCTCGGGCCGTACCCGCGAACTGCGCAACCTCACCCTGCTGGAATGCGTCTACGGCATGACCACGGCCTGGTTCCTGCTGGCGCCCGAAGCTTACGGCGGACTGCATCTGGGGGCCGTGGGCCTGTCCATCAAGACCATCGCCGTGCAGTGCGTGACCGTCAACATCTGCCTCTGGCGCGCCTCGCGCTTCGTGCCCATCCGGCTGCTGCCCATCATGCTGCACGAGATCTGGTGTGTGCTGGTGCTGGCCGCCGTGGCCTTTGCCTGCCGCGAGCTCACCCTCATGCTGGGCCTGGGCGGCATCGACTCCCTGCTGCGCTTCCTGATCTCCGGCGTCGTCTACACCCTGGCCGCCGCGCTCACGGCCCTGCTCATCCCCCAGCTGCTGGGCATGAGCCGCGCCGAGATGGACGAAAAGATCCGGAAGCTGCGTGCCCGCCTGGGACGCTGATCCCGCTCTCCGCACGCCATCACCCAAACGAAAAGAGCCGCCGAAATTTCGGCGGCTCTTCTACGATAACGTCCGGGATAACGCTACAGAAGCGCCAGAAGGCCGTCTATCATGCCCTTCAGCCTGGCAGCGGCCTCTTCGCGTCCTGCGGTCTCGCCGGCGCCCAAAGGCAGCTTGGGAGCCCCCATGGCATAGCCGCGCACCTCAAGGGCCAGCTTGAAGCCCGCCGGGAACGGCATGGCCTGCATCATGGCGCGGGCAACGGGCACCATCTTCTTCTGCAGGAACAGGGCCCGTTCGTGGTCCCCTTCCTTCCAGAGCCGGTAGATGGCGGACATATACTCAGGCAGCACGGCGCAGGTGGCCGTAAAGCAGCCATAGCCCCCCATGTCCAGCGTGGCCAGCAGGGCTTCTTCCCGGCCCGTCAGGAAGTGGGCCTTGCTGCCGGCCCTCTCGATGGCATCCATATAGTTGACCATGTCGATGAGAGAGCCGCTGGAGTCCTTGATGCCCACGACATTGGGCTCCTTGGCGAGGCGGCAGATCACATCATACGGGATCGAAGGCGAGAACAGGGGGATGTTGTACAGGATGACGGGCAGTCCTCCCAGTTCTTCCGAGCGTACGACCTGCAGGAAGTAGGCAGCCAGGGAATCCGGCGTAAGGTGATAAAAATAGGGCGACATCAGGACGACCCCATCACAGCCGCATTCACGGGCATGCTTGCCGAGAGCCATGGCTTCCTGGGGAGCGCAGCCGGGGATGCCCGGCAGGACAGCCACCCGGCCGCGGGCCTGATCTTTGACGATATCCATCAGGCGACAGCGCGAGGCGAAATCCATGGCAACGGATTCCCCGCTGGAACTCACGGGAAAGATACCGTCCAGCCCGCCTTCTATCTGCATTTCCACCAGCTGGCGGTTGACCTCCTCGTTCAGACTCCCGTCTGCCGAAAAGGCCGTCAGCATGGCTGAATAAACTCCCGCCGGATAAAACATTGTCTGCTCCTTCCTAAAGTTGTTTGTCCTCAAACGTTCCCGGATAGCTTCCCCCCAAGGCGGAAGTGATGCCCCGGGCAGCCTTGCGCAGCTCTGCCCGCAGTCCGGGCAGGCTGGCATCTCCCATCTGCAGCAGCGGGCCGGAGATACTGACGGCTGCGGTCACATGGCCATCCACGGAAAAGACCGGCATGGCCATGCAGCGTATCCCCAGTCCGTCTTCCTCATTATCCATGGCACATCCCTGGCGGCGGATGTCCGCCAGATGATTCAGCAGCACATCGCTGCTGGTGATCGTATGGACGGTGATGGGTTCGAGATGCAGACGGCTCACGATATTCTTCTGCTCTTCAAGAGGTTGCCAGGCGAGCAGTGTCTTTCCTATCCCGGAAGAGTAAAGAGAGATCCTCTTGCCTTCCCAGGAGTTGATCTGAAGGGCACTGTTCATGGGCTGCAACTTGATGAGATAAAACGCCTCTGTTCCGTCAAGGCAACCAAGATGGCACGTCAGATCAACGGTATTCCGCAATTTTTCAAGATAGGGCATGGCCTGGTCCCGCAAATTGATGCGGCCCGCAGCGATTATCCCGATCTCATAGAGCTTGAAGCCGAGCGCATAGGTCTTGCTCTGCGGCAGCAGACGCACATAGCCAACATCCAGCAAGGACTGCAGCAGCACATAGGCGCTGGTCTTGGGGATGGACAAGTCACGCACGATGGTCTGCAAGGTGGCTTCATTGTGCGCAAGATAGTCGAGCAACTGGGAAATACGCCCCACAAGCGGATTACGGTATCCTTTCGATTGCGTCATGACGGCTTCCTGAGATTACTTGTAGTAAGATCCGTTCTTTATGGCCAGCTTACGTAATCCAGAAATAACAAAGACAAGGATCAGCGTCGATACAGGAAGGATGTAGAACCCGTTTTTCAGGTCGCCGGAAAGGTCACCGATCAGGCCCATGAACAGAGGAGCATTGGCGTAGCCGATGTAACCGATCAGAGCGATGATGATGAAGTAGCCAGCCTTGGCGCCCGGCTCCATATCGGAGATGAGACCGGTGATCGACGGCCACATGGGACCGGCACAGATACCGGCAAGCGCCAGCGAAATATAAAATATTTCGATACCTTCCATAGTAAACAGGAGGATTGCCGATGTAAAACCGCAGATCTGTGCGATATACATCATGTAGTAAGCGATCTTCTTCCCGTTGAGCAACGCTGTTGTAAACCTTGCAAGACACATGAACAAGCCGAAGATGGCAAGACCAGTCGCTGCATACTGCTGGTTATCATGCAGATAGAGGCTGATATACGTCGCACTCCAGACATAGAACATGTTCTCGATGCCTGCGGAGACAAAGATCCCGATACTCAGCAGACGCCCGGCCGCCTTGGAGAACACGGCCTTCAGGGCTTCGCTGTAGCCGCCCTCTTCCGCTTCGACAGCAGGCAGGTCGGAGAACAGCAGGATGAAAGCCACGACGACGGGCATGATGGAGGTATACAGGAAGATCTGGCGCCAGGTCACACCGTGCTCCATGGCATAGCCGTACAGCAGGGGGATCAGGATGACGGCGATGGAGAACACGCCCTGGATGGCGTTGAAGAACTTTTCCGTATTGTTCTCGGCCTGATGCAGGTTGGTGATGGTCTGGGCGATCAGGGATTCGACAAAGCCCGCCCCAAGGCCGGCCAGGATCACACCCGCAAGGAAGAAGGAATAGTTCCCCGACAGGGCAGACATGACGAAGCCGACGGCGATACCGAAACGCGACAGGACGAACAGGGTCTTGGCGCTGACCACCCGCAGAAGCTTGACCGTGATGACGAGGATAAAGAGGATGGCGTAGCTTCTGAGAGTCTCGATACTTCCTGCAGTCGCATAGTCGATGCTGAATTCCTTGATAATCTGCGGCAACAGCGTCCCTGTGATGATGGCACAGATGGCATGGAAGAAAAGCAGAACCATCAATGAGATATCTGTTGCACGAAACCCTTTGAGTGCTTTCATGGCAGCCCTCCCTCTTGTAGGCTACTAGATGACCGGTGATGTATAGATGTTCTTTCCGTCGACGCTCATTTCTACCGTACGCTGATATTTCCTGATGGCCTCGGCACGCGGGACGACGCCCAGACCGGGAGCTTCCGGCAGGGAGATGGTCCCGTTGCCATCGAGCTGCATGGGCTGTTCCGTCAGATCCAGCGAAAGGTCGCTCGGCTGGAACGGGTATTCGCACAGCGTGCTGTCCGCCATGCCGGCAAAAGGCTGGATGGAGGCGCTCAGGGCAAGCTGGGTCGTAAAGGTGTGGTTCACGTAGCGCACATGCTGCTGCATGCAGGCCCTGGCCACGTCATGGGCCGCCGTGATGCCGCCGATGCGGCCGGTATCGATCTGGACGAAGCCCAGGGAGGCGTAGCGCATCATGTGCTTTGCCATCTCGGGATTGTGGGCGCCCTCGCCACCGGCAAGGTTGACGGGCCCGGCCAGTTCCGCCAGGCGGGAGTAATAGTCGAAGTCATAGCTGGAGAACGGCTCTTCCAGCCACAGGACGCCCGCCGCCTTGAGCGAGGGCAGACGCCGCGCGGCCTCCTGCACGGGATCTTCGGCCTGGGTCCAGACCGTCCCGGCGTCGACCATCAGCAGCACGTCCCTTCCGGCTTCCTTACGGGCAAGTTCCAGATGGGCGATGTCCGTCTCAAGATCGCTGCCGTAGCCGCCCCAGCCCAGCTTGACCGCCCGGAAGCCCCTGCGCACGGCTTCCGCCACATTGGCCTGGGTCTGTTCCGGCGTCTCGCCGAACAGCATGGAGGCATAGGCGGTCTTGGGCAGGGCGCGGTCATAGCCCAGCAGGCTGTAGACGGGAGCCTGCTCTTTTTTCCCCAGCAGGTCCCAAAGGGCGATATCGATGCCGGACAGCGTGTGCGGCGCCTGGAGCAGGTCAAGGCAGTTGGCCTGGACCTTGCGGCGGATGCGCAGGATGTCGGCGGGAGAATCCACGGACTCCCCTTCCAGCTGCGAACCGACGGATTTGCAGGCCGAGTGCGACATGGGGGTCACATAGGCCGCGATGGAGACCAGCGGCGAGGCTTCGCATTCCCCCCATCCTTCCAGGCCCCCCGCGCGGACGCGGACGAGAAGGGCATCCTGGCTGCCGTCACCGATGTCACGAATATGGGGCAGGGCAAGATAAAAGAAATCAACAGATTCTATTTTCATGACGATCTCCCAGTACCACTGGGGTATGTTTTCCGGGCCGCCGGGCGGCCCGGAAAAGGATTAGAAAGTGATGGTCAGGCCACCGTCCACATGGACGGTCTCACCGGTCATGTAGCTGGCGCCATCGCCGGCCAGGAAGTAGCAGACGCTGGCGATCTCTTCAGGCATGCAGGCCCGCTTGGCCGGCATGTGGTGGCCCGTCACATAGTTGTCGCGGAACCACTGGGTCTCCGTCTCGTCCACGCCGTTGGGGTCGAGGGCCATGGGCGTTTTGACGAAGCCCGGAGCGACGGCATTGATGTTGATGTTGAGCGGCGCCAGTTCCACAGCGCCGGCCCGCACCATCTGGGCCATGGCGGCCTTGGCCATGCTGTAGGCGCTGCTGCCCGCTTCCGCATGGTTCCAGTGGATGGAGGTCACGTGCACGATCTTGCCCCCGTTCTTCATCTTCTGGGCGGCAAGGCGCGTCGTCAGCAGCGCCCCGTTGACCATGATGTCAAAGATGCTGCGCCATTCTTCCAGGGGCGTGTCCAGCATGGACGTACGACGGAACAGACCGGCGGAGCTCACCACGGCGTCGAGCTGCCCGCCCCAGGCCTCATCGATCAGGGCCCCGGCGCGATCCATGGTCTCCTGGCAGCTGAAGTCGCCCGCGCACACAAGGTGCTTGCCGGCGGGGAATTCCGACACCAGTTTTTCGAGGCACTGCTGCCTTCTGGCATTGACCATGACATTCCAGCCATTGGCCGCGAACAGGCGGGCGGTCGCCTCACCGATGCCGGAGGCAGCTCCCGTGACAAAAACATTGCGTGTCGTGCTCATGACAACCTTCCTGCGTTGATGGTTACTGTGGTGCACAGGGTCTCACCCGGGGCCAGCGTGCTGCAGGTCCCGTCCTTTATGGATTTCCCCAGCGAACAGGGGATGGCGGTAGCCGGTTCCAGGACGCCCGTATACAGACCGTTCCAGCCGCCGTAGCTGGCAAAATACCAGGCATAGGGGAAGACCCCGGTATCGAAGCTGTAGCTGAAGAACGTGCGGGCCGCGGGGCTTTCCATACGCATCTCGCCCCGTTCGAGATCATGAAGGAAGAAAAATTCGCTGCGCTTTTCCTGGGCGGAACCGACGATGTCCAGGCGTTCGCCGTGATAGTCGGGCCAGGGGAAAAAGCGACTTTCATGGCGCCCTGTGAAATCGGCATCGCCGATCTCGCCACGCTTTGCAGGGCAGATGATCCTGTCTCCCTCATGCAACAGGAGAGCAGCATGCATCTTGAGGAGGAAATGGCTCTTTTTTGAGGATGTATTCGTTATCCTATAATCCATGACAACAGTCCCGGCATCCCCCGACAGCGTCATCTTTTTCTCATAACGCAGACCGGATGCAGGAAGCGTGGCTGAAAGCAGGATGGAATCCTGTCCGGACACGCAATCAAGCGCCGTTGTCCAAAGTTCACCGTGGTCAGGATACTGGATACCATCGATGACTTCTTTTTCATCATTGGGAAGAAGCTCGTCTATGCCGCCATAAAAATGCGGATCATACGCTGTTCCCTCGGGATAAGGACGCAAGGCAAGGTTCTCATTTCGCCAAAGAAGCTCCTGGCCCGTGTCCTTAAGGCAAAAACTGACGATTTTTCCGCCTACAGAAGGACAAACAACAAGGGAGATGCTGTCATTCTCAAGGCAGATGCCTTCGACACCTTCAAATTCTGTACGCCTTATGCTCATTCTTCCCTCCACTATTTTGGGAGATTTCTTCCTCTATAGCGCAAAAGGAGGGGAAAATGTCAATATTTAGGATTAAAGTTCCATATACAGAACAACTTCCAACAATATGCCCCTGCCCCCTTGCAATATTTCTGTCCCGGGACTAGTTTTTTGCTTCCGGCTGGGGGAGCCTGCGGGCTGAGAAAGGGTGCAAGGACCCTGACCCCTAGGGCCGCCGTGCGGTCCTGCACCTGATGCAGATAGTGCTGTCGAAGGGAAGCTGGCAACGTGCGCTCTTTTTGCGCCCAACGTGCCCGTTTCGCCCTCTTGCAAGGTGGACGGGTTTTTTTGTGGAGGCAGTATGCAACTCACCATCAATGGCGAAGCCTGTACCTGTGCCGAAGGCCTGACCGTGGCGGCCCTGCTGCGGGAGCGGGAACACGATGCCACCGCCGTGGTCGTGGAACACAACGGCCAGATCGTGCCCGCCGCGGACTTCGCGGCCACCGCCCTGAACGAGGGCGACGTGCTGGAGATCGTGCAGTTCGTGGGCGGCGGTTAGCCGCCGGCACGACGACGTTTTTTCTTCCTCTGCGCCCAGTGCGCACCGCGCGGCCCGGTCGGCCGCAGGAGACCATCATGAGCGATTTTCAGAACAACGATCCCCTCATCATCGGCGGCGTGGAACTGCAGAGCCGCCTGTTCATCGGTACCGGCAAATACAGCAATGACGCCCTCATCCCCGACGTCTGCGCCAGCAGCGGCGCGCAGGTGATCACCGTGGCCATGCGCCGCGTGGAAAAAGGCCAGCAGGGCATCGTGGGCCACATCCCCTCCCACATGCGTCTGCTGCCCAACACCTCCGGCGCCCGCACCGCCGAAGAGGCCGTGCGCCTGGCCCGTCTGGCCCGCGCCGCCGGTTGCGGCGACTGGATCAAGATCGAAGTCATCTCCGATACCCGCCACCTGCTGCCCGACGGCTACGAGACCGCCAAGGCCACCGAGATCCTGGCCAAGGAAGGCTTCACCGTGCTGCCCTACATCAACCCCGACCTCTATGTGGCCCGCGCCTGCGCGGATGCCGGTGCCGCCGCCGTCATGCCCCTGGGCGCGCCCATCGGCACCAACCGCGGCCTGCGCACCCGCGAGATGATCGGCATCCTCATCGAAGAGATCGACCTGCCCATCGTGGTGGACGCCGGTATCGGCCTGCCCTCCCATGCCTGCGAGGCCATGGAGATGGGCGCCGCCGCCTGCCTGGTGAACACCGGCATCGCCTCGTCCACCGATCCGGTGCTCATGGGCCGTGCCTTCCGTCAGGCCGTGGAAGCCGGTCGTGCCGCCTGGCTGGCCGGTCCCGGTGCCGTGCGTGCCTGCGGCGAAGGCGCCCAGGCCTCCTCTCCGCTGACGGGCTTCCTGCGCTAGGTCGGGGGCGGACATGGAAAACTTTCAGCAATATCTGGAAAACAACTGGCCGCGCGAACGCCGCAGCCGGATAGCCGCCAGCGCCACCGAAGACCAGGTGCGCGCCGTGCTGCGCAAGGACTACCTGCAGCCCGCCGACTTCCTGACCCTGCTCTCGCCCGCGGCCGCGCCCCTGCTGGAGCAGATGGCCCAGCGCGCCCATGAGCTGACCCTGCGCTACTTCGGCCGGGCCGTGAACCTGTTCACGCCGCTCTACGTGTCGGACTACTGCACCAACCAGTGCCGTTACTGCGGCTTCAACGCCAACAACAAGCAGCCGCGCCGCCACCTGAGCCCCGAAGAGGCCTACGACGAAGCCAAGGCCATCGCGGACATGGGCCTGCAGCACATCCTGCTGCTCACCGGCGATGCCCGCAAACTCTCCTCGCCCGAGTACATCGCGGAGGTCGCCCGCCGCATCAAGCCCCTGTTCGCCAGCGTGGGCATCGAAGTCTACTCCATGACCGAGGACGAATACCGCCTCATGGTGGAAAGCGGCGTGGACAGCATGACCATGTTCCAGGAGACCTACAATCCCGAGCTCTACGACTGGCTGCATCCGGTGGGCCCCAAGAAGGACTACGCCTTCCGTCTCAACGCCCCCGAACGCGCCGCCCGCGCGGGCATGCGCTCCCTGGGCCTGGGCGCCCTGCTGGGCCTGGACGAGTTCGAACAGGACGCCTTCGCCACCGGCCTGCACGCCTGGTGGCTGCTGCGCCATTACCCCGGCGTGGACGTGGGCCTGTCCATCCCCCGCATCTGCTCGCACGAGGGCAGCTTCGACATCCCGCACGCCCTCGATGACCGCCGCTTCGTGCAGTATGTGACGGCCCTGCGCTGCTTCCTGCCGCGCTCGTCCATCACCTGCTCCAGCCGCGAGAGCGCCTTCATGCGTGACCACCTGATCCCGCTGGGCGTGACCCGCGTCTCGGCCGGTGTGTCCACCGCCGTGGGCGGCCGCAAGACCCACGCCGACAACAGCGGCCAGTTCGACATCACCGACCACCGCAGCGTGGAACAGATGATCGCCGACCTGACCAAGAACGGCTATCAGGCCGTCATCAAGGACTGGGAAGACCCCACCCTGACCCACGCCTAGGCTGAGTGTTGTGAGGGGAGGGGGCCCCCTCCCCAGCGCGCTTTATTCGGGAGGGACGTCTTTCCGCCGGAAAGACGTCCCTCCTTTTCATACGGGGGCGGGGCAGTCCACCTCTTCATGGGGGCCGGGTTCGCCCGTTGTAGCCGGGTCCCTGTCCATTCCGTGACTGCGGCCCGGAAAGGGCTGTTTCAGGATGAAGTTTGGACGCATCCATCCGTAAACCGTTTTTCAGGGAGTCTGCCATGAGTGAGAACGTATTGCGTCAGGGCCTGACGCGCTATCTTTCCCCGGCCCGGCTGGAGGCCCTGCGGGCCGCCCGGGTGGGCGTGGCCGGTGCGGGCGGTCTGGGCTCCAATGCCGTCCTGATGCTGGCCCGCAGCGGTGTGGAGCATTTCCTGCTCATCGACGACGACGTGGTGGACGCGTCCAACCTCAACCGGCAGCAGTTCTGGCCCCGGCATCTGGGCCGTCCCAAGGTGGAGGCCCTGGCCGAGCTGGTGCGGGAGCTGAACCCCGACGCCCGGGTGGAGACCTGCCGCCTGCGTATCGACGCCGCCAACGTGGACGAAGTGGTGGCCCGCTGCCCCCTGTGGCTGGAAGCCCTGGACGGCGCGGCGGACAAGCGCCTGCTGGTGGAAAAGGCCATGCTCTCGGGCCGCCGCATCGCCAGTGCCTCGGGCATGGGCGGCTTTGGCGGCAAGCCCATGCAAAAACGCGTGCTGGGCAATCTGGTGCTGGTGGGCGACTTCGAGACCGACATCCTTGAGTATCCGCCCCTGGCCCCGCGCGTGACCGAGGCCGCGGCCCTGCTGGCCGACGCCATGCTGGAATTCATCCTCACCGGCGTGGAATAGGCCTTTTCCGAGAGGCTCCTCCCTGATGCCTCGCGCCTGACGCTGCCCGGCAAGGAAGACGTGCCCACGCCCACAGCTGCCTGTGTCGCCAGCGGGTATGGCCTGCGGCGGCCTTCCGCCGCTACGGACAAAGGGATGGCCCGCCCCTTTTTCTCCATGTCTCCCCATAACGACAGGATGCCCCTTGTCGGCACCTGCCCAGAGCCATGACGAACGTACGGCCCCGGACTGCCATGCAGTCCGGGGCCGTACGTTCTGATAAAGCGCGCTGGGGAGGGGGTGGGGAGCTTGAGGGGAGGGGGGACCCCTCTCGCGCCAGCAGAGGGGGCTCCCCTCCCCTCAAAATATGGCCCGCAGGGCCGTGCCCGTTAGCGACAAAGGAAGCTACGGGCATCGACAGCGAAGGGGCCCCCTCAAACAACTAACACGATCCGGCCAGCAGCTGGATGGCGGCCAGATGTTCCAGTTCTTCGCTGAGGGTGAGGGCCTGGCCCAGGCAGGGGGCCGAAGCGCACAGGCCATGGCGGGTCATCCACACGGCCTCGAAGTCACGGGCGGCCTGTCCCACGGCCTCGGCCAGCTCGCGGGTACCGGGTTCGAAGGCCGGGGCGTAGCCCAGCCGGGCCCGCCAGACGCCGGACTCGAAGACCGGCAGCTTCAAAAAGCGATCCTGCCAGTCCGGCTGGCTTTCCAGCTTCAGGGCCAGGGCCAGCAGCTGCCGGGGATGGGTGTGCAGGATGGCCCCGCACCGGGGCCGGGCCGCATAGACTTCCAGATGCATGAGCCCTTCGCTGGACGAAGGCCCGCCGTACAGGGTGGCGCCGCTCCGGGCATCCAGCACGCACAGGTCCCGGAGCGTCAGGCGTCCCTTGGCCGCGCCGCTGCGGGTGATGACGATGCGCTCGCCTTCGGGGCTCTGCCAGCGGTAGCTGGCGTTACCGTTGCAACCGGCCAGCATGCCGCCGTGCCAGGCTTCACGGCAAACTTCGGCCAGCTCCCGGACGATGGACGACGGCAGGGCAGCCAGGGCGATGTCCCGGCCCTGACGCTGATGGAAACAAGGAAAGGGCATGGCTAGGCCTCCGCGGATACGGCAAAATGGTCAAAGCCCTGGAGTGCGTCCAGCGGCTCGTTGTTGCAGGTCAGCTCCCCGTCATCGGTGATGGTGCCGATGCTCATGAAGCCGGGGATGGCCGCATGCAGGATGGGCAGCATGTCCGGGGCGCAGGAGCCCAGCAGGGCGTAATCCTCGCCGCCCAGCAGGGCCTCGTGCACGGGATTGAGCCCGTTCTCGCGGGCATGGCGCACCACTTCGGGATGGAGCATGCCCTGCGGCAGCAGGATGGCCGCGCCCAGGCCGCTGTCCGTGGCGGTGCCCGTGTCGCCTTCGCGCCGGGCCCGGCTCTCGCCGGTGCGGCCCAGCAGGCGCGGCAGGTCGCGCATGATGCCGTCGGAAAGATCCATCAGTGCCGGGGGCCGGGCATTGGCGCCCGCACGGGCCAGCATGAGCCCGGCATCCACCTGCGGCACGGGCAAAAGATGCGCGGCGCAGGCAGCGGGCCAGTGCTCCAGCGCGGCCCGGCCTTCTTTTTCCAATACCTGCAGGCCCACGCGGGCCAGGCCCGGACGGCCCACCACGAACAGGCTGTCCCCGGGCATGGAGCCGCCCCGCACGAGGAAGTCCCCGCCCGTGTAGGACTCGCCCCAGATGGTGATACTCACGTGCAGGAAGGGGCTGCGGGACAAGTCGCCGCCCGCCAGGGCCAGACGCTGTTCCTGCGCCAGAGCGGCCATGCCGGAGAAAAAGCGGTCGAGCCACAGCGCATCCACGTCATCGGGCAGGCCCAGGGCCAGGGTGAAGGCCAGCGGGCGGCCGCCGCAGGCCGCGATGTCGCTCACATTGACGGCCAGGGCCTTGTGGCCGATCTCTTCGGGCGTGAAATAGGAGCGCCGGAAGTGGACATCCTCCAGAAAAAGGTCGCTGCTCACGCACAGGGGCGTGCCGGCCTTGAGCACGGCGCAGTCGTCGCCCCTGCCCAGCAGCAGGGAAGGATGCGTGGCCGGGAAATGCCGGGCCAGACAGGCAAGGATGCTGTCTTCAGAAGCGCGCGAAGGCTGGGACATATCAGTCCTCCAGTTGCAGATAGTCGGCCAGGATGACCTTGATCCCGAAACCGGCAAAACTCACCTGTACTTTGTTCGGGGGCATGAGGCCGAGGATCTTGCCCCGGCCGAAGATCTTGTGGCGACAGAAGCAGGGGCGCTTGCCCGCGGCCACGGCCCCGGCGGCCGCCAGTACCGAACCTCCGGCAGCGTCAGCGGCGGGAGCGGCAGGCGCAGCAGCCGGACGCCCTCCCGCGGTGCCTCCCGGCCGTTCGTCCGGGGGCAGCTGGCAGTCATCGGCATCCTGCAGGGCGCGGGTGGCGGCCAGACGCTGGGCCGGGCTGAGCCCGGCAGGGGCGGCAAGGCCCGCATGACGGCCGCGACCAAAGCCCGCGCCGGGGCCGGACGGGGCCGGACGGCCGCCAAAGGGATCGGCGAACATGCCGCCGCGCGCCCGTTTGCTCAGGCCGCCGCCGTAACTTTCCACCCACTCCTCGGTCAGCCCGGCGGGCAGCTCGCGCACGAAGGGGCTCTGGGCCACATGCTGCGTGCCCTGCTCGGCCTTGCTGTAGATGGTGGCCGGCGAATACAGGTCCAGCTCCTGCCGGGCGCGGGTGCAGGCCACGTACATCAGGCGGCGTTCTTCTTCGAAATCTTCGGGCCGTGCCAGGGCGTGGCGCGAGGGGAAGCGGTCCTCCACCAGGTCGATGATCAGCACGGCGTTCCACTCCAGGCCCTTGGCCGAGTGCACCGTGGAGAGGGTGATGCGGCCCTCGTTGTCCTCGTCTTCCTCGTCGGGGGAATCCAGGGCCAGATCGGCCAGGAACAGATCCAAATCGTTGTAGCCCGAGGCCATCTGCAGGATCTCTTCCAGTCCCTGCTGGCGGCGGGGCCAGTCTTCGGGATAGCGGCTCTCCAGCACGGGGCGGTAATGGTCCACGATGAGCTCCAGCGCCGTCACCGGATGCAGCGGGCGGGCGCGCATCTCGGCGATGAAGCGCAGGTCCTCGCGGAAGGAGGGGAAGCGGGCACAGGCTTTGTCCAGGGCCGGGCCGTCGGCGCTCTGGGCCACGTTGTAGAGCTTGAGCACGGTCTTGGGGCCGATGCCCTCGTGCAGCTCGGCCACGCGCGAGAAGGCGGGCATGTCCAGCGGGTTGAGCAGCAGGCGGGCGTAGGCCATGACGTCCTTGACGTGGGCCGCCTCGGTGTAGCGCAGGCCGCCGTACTTGCGGAAGGCGATGCCTGCCTGGTTGAGGGCCATTTCCAGATGGTAGGAATGGAACCCCGCCCGGAAGAGCACGGCGATCTCGTGCGGCAGGTGCCGGGTCAGCAGGTCCTCGATGCGGCGCACCACCAGCTTGGCCTGGCTCATGTCGCTGAGGGGCGTCACCAGGCGCACCGGCGCCCCGCCCTCCTTGCGGGTGAACAGTTTTTTGCGGAAGGATTCCGTGGCGTTTTCCAGCAGGTTGTTGGCCACGTCCAGGATGGGCTTGGTGGAGCGGTAGTTCTCCTCCAGCCGGATGATGCGGGCCCCGGGGAAAAGCTTGGGGAAATCGAGGATGTTGCGCACGTTGGCGCCACGGAAGGCATAGATGGACTGGGCCTCGTCGCCCACGGCCATGACGTTGCCCGGCGGCATGCCTTCGCCCTCCGGCCCGGCCAGCAGACGCACGATGCGGGCCTGAACCAGGTTGGTGTCCTGATATTCGTCCACCAAAATGTGCGTGTAGCGGCGGCGCAGGTTCTCGGCCGCGCGCTCGTTGGTACGCAGCAGATGCTCCAGCTCGAACAGCAGGTCGTCGTAGTCCAGCAGGCCCTTTTCCTTGCGGTAGGCATCGTAGGCCTCGCCCAGCTGCATCAGCGGCTCGGCATAGGGCAGCAGGTGGAAGGCCTCGCGCTGCAGGACCTCGTCCAGGCGCATCTCCTTGTTCCGGGCCTTGCTCAAAAAGCCCACGATGGCCTGGGTGCGCGGGAAGGAGCGGTCGCCCTTGCCCAGCCGGAGATCGTCCTTGCAGGCCTTGACCGCCGCGTTGATGTCCGCGCTGTCCATGACCGTGAAGGGGCGGTCCTCCAGCCAGTCGGGACGGTAACGGCGCAGCACGCCGAAAGCGAAGGAGTGGAAGGTGCCGCCCTGCACCAGGCTCAGGGCATGGTCGGACAGGGCCGCGGCCCGCTGCAGCATCTCTTGCGCCGCCTTGCGGGTGAAGGTGAGCAGCAGCATGGATTCCGGCGGGACGCCGTGATCCGCCAGCCAGGACAGGCGGTAGGTGATGGTGCGGGTCTTGCCGGAACCGGCGCCGGCCACTACCAGGACCGGCCCGTCGCCGCAGGTGGCGGCCTCGTATTGGGCGCTGTTGAGCGCGTGCGCGTAATCAATCATCGTTACAGATTAGCATAAAGGCGCTGGGCAGGCCAGAGGAGCCCACAGGGCCATCCCGCCGGGGGGGACCGCGGTGGGTCGTCCCTCCACAGGCTCCAGCCCTCGGCGCATCCTTCCCCTATCCGGTCTCCCTTTCAGTAAAAAAAGGAAAATCCCTCCACCAGTTGACGCCGCCGGACGGGAATCGTAAAGTAGCTTGAAATTTTTTGCACAAAGGATTTTCCATGCCTACGCCTCAAGAAGAATTCCAGAATGCCGTCCTGCGCATCCTGGAAACCGTGATGTTCGAGAACTGGATCCGTTTCTATTTCCTCACTGAAAAGCTGGATGCGCCGGTGGAAGAAGGCGCGGAAAAGCCCCTGTTCGTGGCCATCCCCGAGCAGGGCATGCAGCGCATCAAGGAGCTGTACCCCGATCTGCTGCCCCTGGCCGAGAGCCTGAACGGCAAGGAGATCAGCTTTGCCCTGTCGCAGCAGGCCGTCTGTTCCTTCGTCATGGAACACCTGGACGGCAAGGTCATGCCCCAGCGCATGGCCGAGACCGTGTTCGACAGCACCACCTTCCAGACCCGCATGCAGCTGTTCAACGCCTGGGTGCAGATGCACGAGAACCAGCTGGACCAGAACTTCATGGAGTTCGGCAGCTGGCGCGAACTGTTCGCCCAGTGGTGTTCCACGGACCAGGTGAAGGAACTGGCCACCCGCATGGCCGCGCCGCGCGCCGAAGGTAACGGCACCACCCACTAGTCATGGCAGATCCTGTGGCCGCCTCCGGGGCGGCAAGCCCATTCCGCGCCGGGACGGTCCTGCGACCGCCCCGGCCTTCGCTTCTGGACGCCGTGGCGCACAGCGCCGTGCTCCGGGCCCTGGCGGCCTGGCGCGATAACGGCGGCGGGCAGCCCCCCCTGCTGCTGGACGGTACGGCCGGCAACGGCCACGACTGCCTCTTCCTGGCCCGTCAGGCCCCGGCGGGCAGCCTGCTGCTGGCCCTGGACATCCAGGAGGCCGCCCTGCAGGCCAGCCGGGCACGACTGGAGCAGGCAGGCATGGCGGCGCGCTGCTGTGCCTCGGCAGCGGCGGCCTGCGCCCTGTCTCCCCTCCCTTCCGGGACGACGGACATCCGTCTCGTCCTCCATTCCCATGCGGCCCTGCCGGAGCTGCTGGACGCCCTGTCCGAAGCGGACAGGCAACACCCCCTGCTGGCGGGCATCTTCAATTTCGGCTACCTGCCGGGCACGGACAAGCGCTGCACCACCACGGCGTCGGGCAGTCTGGCGGCCGTGGATGCCCTGCTGGAGCGGCTGGCCCCGCAGGGCTGCCTGAGCCTGCACTGCTATACCGGCCATGAAGGCGGCGCCGCCGAAGAGGCCGCCCTTGCCCAACGACTGGCCCGTCTGGAGCCGCGGCGCTGGCGTGTGTTGCACTGCCGGGACGCCAACCGGGAGACCCACAGCGAAAGTATTTTGCTGGCCGAACGCCTGCCGGTACGGCAGCGCTGATCCGCAGACAGGAAGAGCCCCGGAAGGGGCTTTTTTTACAGGATTTTCCTGTCAGAAAAAGCTTGAAAAAATATTTCATGAACTATTTCATAACGTAAAAATAGCTATTAAATTCAATAAATTAAAAAAATTGGCCAAGCCTGAAAATAACGGAAATAACCCCCCTTTTTATCCCTAACCTATTGCATTTTCATCATTGCCAGCATAATCTTAGCGTTAAGGATGTATTTGTGTCGCCTGTCCTCGGGCAGGGGCCGGACGGACCGACGGCACGCTTTTCTAGTAGAAGGGAGAGAAAGATGGCTTGGACTCAGGTTTACGAACCTCTGGGAGGCATCGGCCTGTCGGCACTGGCGGCATCCGTACCGCTGATCATTCTGTTCTACATGCTGGCTTTCCGGCAGGCGAAAGGTCATATCGCCGCCGTGGCCGGTCTGGTGGGCGCCCTGCTGGTGGCCATCCTGGTCTGGAAGATGCCGGTAGGCCTGGCAGTCAACTCCGTGGCGCTGGGGGCCTGCTTCGGCCTGTTCCCCATCGTCTGGATCGTCATCACGGCCGTGTGGGTCTACAACATGACCGTGGAATCCGGTGAGTTCGAGATCATCAAAGACTCCCTGGCCCGCCTGACGGACGACCGTCGTCTGCAGGCCCTGTTCATCGCCTTCGCCTTCTCCTGCTTCATCGAAGGTACCGCCGGTTTCGGTACCCCCGTGGCCATCGCCGCCGCCATGCTGGTGGGCCTGGGCTTCACCCCGCTGTGGGGCGCCGGTATCGCCCTGATCGCCAACACCGCCCCCGTGGCCTTCGGCGCCATCGGTGTGCCGCTGATCGTGGCCGCCCAGGTGTCCGGCCTTGACCAGATGACCGTCTCCGCCATTGCCGGTCGTCAGCTGCCCCTGCTGTCCCTGATCGTGCCCCTGTGGGTCTGCGTGGTCATGTGCGGCTTCAAGCGTTCCATGGAAGTGCTGCCCGCCATCATCGTGGCCGGTGTGGCCTTTGGCGGCGCCCAGTTCCTGCTGGCCAACTTCCACGGCCCGACCCTGCCCGACATCGGTTCCGCCATCGCCACCATCGTGGCCCTGATGCTGCTGCTCAAGGTCTGGCAGCCCAAGAGCATCTTCCGCTTCGAAGGCGAAGCTCCCTCCAACCTGGAAGGCCAGGGCTATCCTCTGGCCATCGTGCTGCGCGCCTGGGCCCCGTACCTGGTGCTGGCCGTGTTCGTGTTCTTCTGGGGCCTGGGCTCCTTCAAGGCCATCCTCAACGGCCTGCCCGGCACCGTGTTCAACATCTCCTGGCCCGGCCTGGATGGCGAAGTCATGAAGACCGCCCCCATCGTGCAGGCTGACGCCGTGTACGGCGCCAAGTTCACCTTCAACTGGCTGTCCGCTGGCGGTACCGCCATCCTGCTGTCCGGTCTGGTGTCCGTGCCCTTCATGCCCAAGTACGGTTACGGCAAGGCCATCGCCTGCTTCATGCGTACCCTGAAGCAGCTGACCTTCCCCATCCTGACCATCGCCATGATCCTGGGCCTGGCTTACCTGATGAACTACTCCGGCATGAGCTCCACCCTGGGTCTGGCCTTCACCCACACCGGCTGGCTGTTCCCCTTCTTCTCTCCCCTGCTGGGCTGGCTGGGCGTGTTCCTGACCGGTTCCGACACGTCCTCCTGCGCCCTGTTCGGCGGCATGCAGAAGGACACCGCCCTGGCCGTGGGCATGCGCCCCGAACTGGCCGTGGCCTCCAACGCCTCCGGTGGCGTGACCGCCAAGATGATCTCGCCCCAGTCCCTGTCCGTGGCTACCGCCGCCACCAACAATGCCGGTCAGGAAGGCAAGCTCTTCCGCTTCACCATCGGTCACAGCATCGGCATGACCCTGGTGCTCTGCGTGCTGGCCTACCTGCAGGCTGGTCCCCTTTCCTGGATGCTGCCCTAACGGGTATGGCCCAGGCCTGAGGGCCTGACAGACCAACGTCGGCAAGGGCCCCGGTCTTCCGGGGCCCTTTTCCTGTGTCTGGCGGCCTTCTGCCGCGATGGGCTCCCCGCTGCCGTCCGGCGGCTATGGCAGCTCTGCCCGGACAGCGGCCCAGACCGCTTCCGCAAGCGTCTTTCCCGCCCGCACGCCTCTCCCAAAACATGGCCGGTCCAGGGACAAAATCCCTGAACCGGCAAGGCGGTGCTGCCGCGCCCGAAGCCAGCTTTTTTGACCGCTCCCGCTTTTTTCTTGCAGCGGCCCCGCTCCCCATAGTATGGGAGGCAGGACGGCGTGTCCCCAGGGCCCGACCTGCCCGGAAAGGGCAAAAAAACGCCCGGAAAGTACCGCAGCCGGCGGCCGTACCGGACCGCCGCAGCCCTGACCGGCCCCTCCTAGAAAGGGGAGTGTGCAATATTTTTGTCCCCCCGTATGGCTCCGGCAGGGCTTATGTAAAAAAAATTAAACGGCCTTTTCGCTCATAGCGAACAATAAAAACAACAAAAACAGCAAGATAGAAAAACATTCCTCGCTGGATATTTTGGCACGCCTTATGCAGTAAGCTAAGTACCTTCCTTTCTTACTGACAGTTCAACCTAAACGGCCTGCCCCCCCAGCAGGCCGTTTTTCCGTCTGGAGACACGAGCATGTCCAGCCCCGTCACCGTCTGTCATCAGGAATTCGACGAAAGCCATTTCCTGGCCTCGGAATACGAACCGGCCCGGCCGGAACAGGCCGCCTTCCACATCATCCCCGTCCCGCTGGAGCAAAGCGTCTCCTACGGGGGCGGCACCGCCCACGGCCCGGCCGCCATCCTTTCCGCCTCGCAGCAGCTGGAGGCCTGGGACGGCATCAGCGCCCCGGGAGAAGCGGGCCTGTACACCGCCCCTGCCGTGGACTGTGATGCCCCCATCGAGACCGTGCTGGACCGCATCGAGGCCGCCACGGCCCACGCCCTGCGCTGCAAGGCCCTGCCCGTCATCCTGGGCGGCGAGCATACCGTGAGCCTGGGCGCCCTGCGTGCCCTGGCCGCCGAGGCCGCGCGTACGGGCGAGCCCTTTGGCGTGGTGCAGTTCGATGCCCATGCGGACCTGCGTTCCCAGTATGAAGGCTCCATCTATTCCCACGCCAGCGTCATGCACCGGGCCGTGGCCGACCTTGGCCTGCCGCTGGCCCAGTTCGCCATGCGCGACTTCTGCCGCGAAGAAGTGGAGGTGCGCCGCCAGTACAATGTCTTGCACTATGACGCCGACGTCCTCTTCCGCCAGGGCCTGCCGGAACAGCCCCTGCCCGCGGACTTTCCCCGCCGCCTCTACATCACCTTCGACGTGGACGGTCTGGACGCCTCGCTGATGCCCGCCACGGGCACGCCTTCGCCCGGCGGCCTGTTCTGGCATCAGGCCCTGCTGCTCATCGAGCGCTGCCTGCAGGGCCGCAGCATGGTCGGCATGGACGTGGTGGAGCTGGCTCCCCTGCCGGGCCTGCATCATGCGGACTTCACCGCCGCCAAGCTCACCCACGCCCTCATGGGCTTTGCCCAGCGCGCCGGTCTGCCCCGCAAGGCATAACGGCCGGGGCATCCTGCTTTGGAGGAAGAAAGGCTACCCCGCATCCTGCCGGCGATGTCCGTCGGGCCAGTATCGCCAACGGTGCTGAGTTTTAGGGCCCCCTCCTTGTTGCCGGTGATCCCGTGAGGCGTCTTTCTCGCTAACGGGCACGGCCTGCGGCCGCCATCCGGTCGCATCTCTTCTGCTGTCGATGCCCGTAGCTTCCTGCGTCGCAACGGGCACGGCCTGCGGCCGCCATCCGGTCGCATCTCTGCTGTCGATGCGAGAGGGCTTTCCCCTCAAACTCCCCTTCACCAGCCTGCTTTTCCTGCCTGTGTCCCAAAACGGGGCACAGGCTTTTTTTGCTTCGACCATCCTCGCACAGAGGAGCGATCTCAGAGAGCCCGTCCGCTGCGGCCCTGTGCCGATACGGCAGGCTGTCGTGCCCTGCGGCATGCTCTGCGTGCATGGATACGCCGCCTTCCCGTGGCCCGACCGGCCACAGCCATTGCATCCTCTACAGGCCCCGGCTACCATGCTCTCCCGACTCCCGGCCCGATCGCGGCAACGCACGACAACAGCCCCGCTGCCCGAAGACGGGACCGCCATACGCAACCGGATAAACGTATTGGGGAGGGGGGAGCTGACCGGATGGTGGCCGCAAGACCGTGGCCGTCAGGAACGGCGATGCTCCGGGAAAAGGAACGAAATGCTTCAAAAAACTCCTTCTCCCCCCTGCCTCCCGCAAGGAAGCGCCATGAATTTTTTTGAAAGTCCCTTCAAGGGCGTCCCTCTGGACCAGCAGATCCGCAACCCCAACATCCGTGCGGGCCGCTACAGCTATTACTCCGGCTATTACCACGGCCACAGCTTCGACGACTGCGCCCGCTATCTGAGCCCGGAACGCGATGACGTGGACAAGCTCATCATCGGTTCCTTCTGTTCCATCGGCAGCGGCGCCAGCTTCATCATGGCGGGCAATCAGGGCCATCGCATGGACTGGATCGCCACCTTCCCCTTTTTCTACATGCCGGAAGAGGCGGGCTTCCAGGGGGCCGTAGACGGCTTCGTCCGCGCCGGGGACACCGTGGTGGGCAACGATGTCTGGATCGGTACGGAAGCCATGATCATGCCCGGCGTACGCATCGGAGACGGCGCTGTCATCGCCGCACGCGCCGTAGTGACCGCGGACGTGGAGCCCTATGCCGTGGTGGCCGGCATGCCCGCCCGTCAGCTGCGCCGACGCTTCAGCCCGGAACGGATCGCCATGCTGCTGGAGATGCGCTGGTGGGACTGGCCGCTGGAGCGTATCAACGCGGCCATGCCCCTGCTCTGCTCCGGCCAGGTGGAACGGCTCCACGAGTTCTGGCGCAGCGGCCGGGATGCCGTGCAGGGCTAAGGCTGCCGCCTGCCGCTCTTGCAGGATGCCTGCCCGGACAAACAGGCCTCTCCCTGTCCGGGCAGACGCCGCAGGCCCTGGCTTCCGGCGAAGAACGCATATGCGACGGAAAGCTCCCTGCAGCCCTGCGCCGTGACGACATTTTTGTGACGTCATCGCTATCCCGGCTTTTTTGCTGGACTTCTATTCCTATCTGTGCCATAGGAAACGGGCCGTCGAGCTGACGGCCATGTCACGCAAGGAGTTCCCATGTCATCTGACAGTCCCATCCCTCCCAGTATCCAGGTATCTGTCCCGTCACGCTGATCGCCTGCCTTGCGTCCACCTTCCCGCAGGCGGCACCAGCCCTGCGAGGAGGTCTCCATGTCCCGTTCCCGTCTTTTCCCGCCGTCTGTCTCCCAGTACGGCCCCGTCCGTGACCGGATCATCTTCCGGACACGTCGTCATGTCCTGCATCCTTCCCGCTCGTCCATCCCCGTCATGGGCCGGACGTCCGTGATGCGCGCTGCCTGCTGACAGGCCGTCACGTCCCCTTTGCCGTATCCTGCCGGGCCCTGCCCTGCGGGATGGCCTTCCGTCATCGTTCATCTTTGCCTGCGGCGTCAGGCCTGCAGGCAACCAGCCTGCGGCACGGCCCGCACACGTCCCGTACCGGTACGCAACGGCACGACCTGCCGTCATGCCGCGCGTCTGCCCTGACGTCCGCAGGAAGGCTTTCATCAAGAACACCCCCAACCAAAGGAGCCGACGTATGGACAGTCACCCTGCCCCCCTCCCGTCGTCCGTGGTCGCGCCTGCTTTCGCACGCGCCTGCCCCCAGCATTCCAACCTTGGGGAGGTCTGTCATGATCCTCAAAAAACCACAGCAGGCCCGCCGGGTCGCCTCTGGCGTCACCGTCCATGACCTGAACCTGATCCCTTCCGTCCCCCGGACGCATAACGGTTTTCTCCTCTTCCGTGCCCGGCCGCATGACCCCGGATCGCAGGCGGCCTTCGGGCGGCCCCTGCCGTCCTCCTGCTGCCGTCCCCATCCCGCACGCTGAAGAAAAAAAGGAGAAAGACCATGATCCGTGAAGATCTGCTGCGCACCGTGCGCGACCTGTCCGCCCGCCACGACACCAAAGCTTTTGCCGAACTGGTGGAGAGCGTCCACCCCTCCGACATGGCCGAGGCCCTGGAGACCCTGAAGAGCCGTGACGTGGCCCGCCTGCTGCCCTGCCTGAAGGCCGGGGCGCTGGCCGAAGTATTCGTGTATTTTTCCGAAGAGCGCCAGAGCCGCCTGTTGCAGGAACTGCCCCGCGAGACCGTGGTGGCCCTGTTCGAAGGCATGGCCGCCGACGAACGCGTGGACCTGTTCCACGATCTGGACGAAGCCGCCCGCCAGCGCCTGCTGCCCGCCCTGGCCCACGGCGAACGTGAAGACATCCTGCGTCTGGCCGCCTATGCCGAAGGCAGCGTAGGTTCGGTGACCACCTCGGATTATGTGGCCGTGCTGCCGGACATGAGCGTGGCCCAGGCCCTGGCCCATGTGCGGGCCACCGCCGCCGACAAGGAGACCATCTACGTCATCTATGTGCAGGACAAGGAAGGGCATCTGTGCGGCACCCTTTCCCTGCGCGAGCTGCTGCTGGCCGATGACTCCCTGACCATCAGGAACATCATGCGCCGCGATCCCGTGTTCGCGCGGGCCCAGTGGCCCCGGAGCAAGGCCTCCGAGCTCATCGGCCGCTATGACCTGCTGGCCCTGCCCGTCATCAACGGCGGGGAAAAGATGGTCGGCATCGTCACCGTGGACGACGCCATGGACATCGAAAAGCAGGAAGACGCCACCCAGCTGGCCCGCTTTGGCGGTACGGTGACCACCGACGGCACCGACCTGGACATCCTGGAATCCCCCTTCCGCAAGATGTTCAGCGTGCGCGTGTTCTGGCTGGTGCTGCTGACCCTGTTCGGCGTCGTCACCAGCACCTTCGTGGCCGCGCAGGAAGAGATCCTGTCGCAGGTCATCGTGCTGGCGGCCTTCATCGCGCCCATCGTGGACATGGGCGGCAATGCGGGCAGCCAGTCGGCCACCCTCGTCATCCGGGCCATGGCGCTGGGCGACGTGAGCCTGCGCTGGCAGGACGTCTGGCGCGTCGTCCGGCGCGAACTGCCCGTAGCCGCCGCCCTGGGCCTGGTGGTGGCCGCCATGGAGACCGTGCTGGCCTGGTTCTCCAAGGGCATCGACCTGGACGTGCTGCTGGTGGTGGGCCTGAGCATGCTGGTCTGCACCGTGCTGGGCGGCATCATCGGGGTGCTCCTGCCCTTCGTGGCCCGGCGCATCGGCACGGACCCCGCCACCCTGTCCTCGCCCCTCATCACCTCCATCATGGATCTGGTGGGCGTGTTCATCTACTTTGCCTTCGCCTACGCCTTCCTGGGCGATCTGCTGCAGCAGGCGGGCTAAGAAGGATCCGGTGACGCCCAACGGGGGAGGCCTCGGCTGTGCCCTGGTGAGGTCCCCCGGCGTTGGCGCAGATGCCGCAAAAGTCCCCGTATCCCTCCAGATACCCTTGCGGACTGCCCGGCGACGGCCCTGAGGCAAGGGCCCTCCCTGGCCCCCCCGGCGCGTTGTACCCGGCCATGCATGGTCGTCACCAAGGCCACAAAAAAAGCCCCCTCATGGAGGGGGCTTTTTTACGGCTCGTCATCAGGGGGCTCCGGGGCCTCCCGCAAAAACTAGTCCTGACGGAACAGGGGCGTGGACATGTAACGTTCGCCGGTATCGCAGGCGAAGGTCACGATGTTCTTGCCCTGCATCTCGGGACGGGCGGCCACGCTGAGGGCGGCCAGCACGTTGGCGCCGGTGGAGATGCCCGCGCACACGCCCTGCAGGCGCATCAGGCGGCGTGCCGTAGCCATGGCCTCCGCCGTGGGCACCTGGATGATCTCGTCCAGCAGGCTGCGGTCCAGGATGGAGGGCACGAAATTGGCCCCGATGCCCTGGATGCCGTGCTGTCCGGCCTGTCCGCCGGAAAGGACGGGGGATTCCGCCGGTTCCACGGCCATGACCTTGAAGCCGGGGATGTTCTCCTTGAGGAAGCGGCCCGTGCCCGTGATGGACGAACCGGAACCCACACCGGCCACCAGCACGTCCATATGGCCCACGCTGTCGGCAAGGATCTCGGGGCCGGTGGTGAGGTAATGGGCCTCCACGGCCAGCGGGTTGGAGAACTGCCCGAACAGCAGGCCGTTGCGCTCTTCCGCCAGTTTTTCCGCGACCTTGATGGCCCCCTTCATGCCTTCGGCGGCCGGGGTCAGCACCAGTTCCGCGCCCAGGGCATGCAGCAGGTTGCGGCGCTCCACGCTCATGGAATCGGGCATGGTCAGCACGCAGTGCAGGCCCCGCACGGCAGCCACCAGGGCGATGCCGATGCCCAGGTTGCCGCTGGTGGCCTCCACGATGGTGCCGCCGGCTTCGATGTCGCCCCACTCCATGGTCTTGTCGATCACATGGAAGGCCACGCGATCCTTGATGGATCCCCCGGGATTGCGGTTTTCGAGCTTGAGCCAGACCGTACCGGGCAGATCTGCGCCGAGAGCGTTCAGACGCAGCAAAGGTGTTCTGCCGATGCTTTGCAGAATATTGGTGAGCATGCTGTATCCTTGCTAAAAGTCAGGGAATAAAAAGAAGAACATCAATATATGCCAGCCGGGCATGTTTTGCAAATCGGCGCCGGGCCTGACAAGGGACGCAGCTTGACAGCTTTCATGATGCCCCGTACCGTTTTTTATAACAGGTACCGTCCATCCCTAGCTCCAAAGGAGGATGCATCATGAAGCTGTTCCGTATGTTCCTTGTATCGCTGGCCCTGAGCCTGATCTTTGCCGGTGCGGCCCTGGCCAAGGCTGATGTGACCGAACTGTATGCCGAGGCCCTCATGACCGGTGATGTGGAGTCCCTGGACAAGCTCCTGGCCCCCAATTACTGGCATGTCAGCGCCAACGGGCATATCCAGGACAAGGAACACTTCCTGGCGAGTCTCAAGGAAAGGAAGCTGGTCATCGACCGTATCCGCCTCAGCAACATGCGCAGCACCGTCATGGGTGACGTGACCCTGGTCACGGCCAACGGCGAGCTCAAGGGCTCGGCCACGCCCCCCCTGCCCCAGGGTCTGATGCGCTATACCATGGTCCTGAACAAGGTCGGCAAGGAGACCAAGATCGTCCTCTTCCAGGCCACGCCCGTGGTCCCCTCGCAGGATTGCCGTGACGGCAACTGCGCCATCCGCTGATCCCCTCCCGGATTCGACATTTCAAGGCTGCCCGCGGGCAGCCTTTTTTTGTGGCTCCGGGCAGCGCTACCGTCCCTGCCCAGGCGCCTTCCCTTTTCCGGGCCTCCCCGACCTTTCCCGGCCGGGCAAGGCCGGGGCACGGGCACGCCCTCTTCCCTGACAACAGGACATCTGGCGTCGCAGCGAACATGAAAAAAGGGCCGTCTCCCTGCGGAGACGGCCCTCGGATATCGCGTAGCGACAGGACTTACTTCTTGACGGCCATGATCACGTTGGTGGCCTTGACGATGGCGGTCACCTTGCTGCCTTCGGCCAGGCCCAGCTTGCTGATGCTGCCCATGGTGATGATGGAGGTCATTTCGCCGTCAGCACCCAGGTCCACCACCACTTCGCCGTTGACGGCGCCGGGGGTCACGCTCTTCACGGTACCGCAGAACTGATTGCGGGTGGAGAGGATGTACTGGTCGGCATCGTTCATCAGGATGACCATGCTGGCCTTGACCAGGGCGCAGGCTTCCTTGCCTTCGACCAGGCCCAGACGTTCGGTGCTGGCCTTGGTGATGGAGGCCACCAGTTTGGTGCCGGAAGGCATGGTCAGTTCGATCTCGTCATTGACGGCGCCGGGACGCACGGAGCTGATGGTGCCCCAGAAAGTATTGCGAGCGCTGGTTTCCATATTTTTTCTCCTTATGTCGGTGGGAGGTTGAGTACTTACGCAAGGGGGATATACGCACAAGGAAAGGGGCTGTAAAGGGTACGTAAACGTCCCCGGATGAAAATTCACGCTTTTTGACAGACAATTTTCAGGAAAATTTACCAGTTAAGAAAAAATAAATTATTTCATCATGTTTAAAAAAGATAATCACGATTGATTGTCACAAAATAGTGATTTTTAAGTCATTAAATCGTGACATAGTACATCTTGCCCAGCGGAATCACGGCATTTCTTCCCCGTGCCCGGCAGGGGGGACGGACACCTCTCCCGGACAGACGTTTTTGCCGCCGTCGTACCGGGACGCTCCCCGGCCAGGGCACAAAAAAAGAAGGGGTCCGAAGACCCCTTCCTTCAAACGCAGCAAAGATGCCGGCCTACAGTTCGGGCGGCAGTTCCTTGAGCTGGGCCATGGTGAACACCGGGCCGTCCACGCAGACATAGTGGCTGCCGATGTTGCAGCGGCCACAGATGCCGATACCGCACTTCATGCGCTTTTCCAGCGTGGTCACGATGTTCTCGGGCTGGAAGCCCAGTTTTTCCAGGGCCTGCAGGGTGAACTTGATCATGATCGGCGGGCCGCAGAGCACGGCCACGCAGTTGTCCGGGCTGGGGTTCAGCTCGGTCAGCACGTTGGGGATCAGACCCACCTTGTGCGGCCAGCCTTCGTAGGGATTGTCGATGCAGAGCGTGCAATCCAGGTCGGGATTGGCCAGCCAGCCGTCCAGCTCGTAGCTGAAGGCCATGTCGCGCGGCGAACGGGCGCCGTACAGCAGGCTCACCTTGCCGTAGTCGGCCTTGTGCTCCAGCACGTGCAGCATGATGGTACGGATGGGGGCCATGCCGATACCGCCGCCCACGAAGAAGATGTTCTTCCCCTTCCAGTCATTGTAAGGGAAGAAGTTGCCCAGGGGGGCGCGCACGCCCACCTTGTCGCCGGGGCTCAGGCGATGGATGGCGGAGGTCACTTCACCGGCCTGCATGACGGAGAACTGCAGGTACTCCTTCTGCGAGGGCGGGGTGTTGATGACGAAGGTGGATTCACCGGCGCCGAACACCGAGAGCTGGCCCACCTGGCCGGGCTCATAGGTGAAGTTGGCCATCTGCTCGGGATCGTCCAGGACCACGCGCAGGGTCTTGATGTTGCCGGTCTCCTGGATGGTCTCCACCACCGTGGCCAGCATGGGCTTGTAGGGGTTGCCCGCCTGCTGGGGACGGGGCGTGATCTCGCGCAGCATGCCGCCGTCGGCACGGGGCTTGAGGACGGCAGGCTTGGCGGCCGGTTTGGCTTCCGCCGCGGGGGCGGGAGCTTCGGCGGGCTTTTCTTCAGCCTTGGGGGCTTCTTCCGCGGGAGCTTCGGCGGGCTTGGCAGCGGCCTTGCTCTTGCGGGTACGGGCGGGTTTTTCTTCAGCCACGGCGGGAGCCTGGGCGGGTTCGGCCACGGCGGGGGCTTCGGCCTTCACGGCTTCGGCCGGCACCGGGCTTTCCTTGACCACGGGCGCATGGCTTTCCTTCAGCACGGGGCTGTCCGTGCCGCGCACGGCCACTTCCGCGGCTTCTGCCGGGGCAGCCGCAGCGGCAGCCTTCTTGGTCTTGGCTGCGGGCTTGGCGGCAGGCTTGGCGGCAGCCTTCGTGCTTTTGCTCCGGGTGGTAGTTTTCTTGGTAGCCATGAACGAACTCCTACTTGTTGATGGCGTCGAGCACGATGGCGCGGATATCCAGATGCACGGGGCAGTTGCTCACGCAGCGGCCGCAGCCGTTGCAGGAGAAGGCGCCCCAGTTCTCGGGATAGGTGGCAAACTTGTGCGACACGCGGTTACGCATGCGCAGGGCCTTGGCCGTACGGGGATTGTGCCCGCTGGCTTCACGCGTGAACAGGGGCGACATGCAGTTGTCCCAGGTACGCAGACGGCGGCCCTCACGGCCGTTGAGGCCGTCGCCTTCGTCGGTGATGTTGAAGCAGTAGCAGGTGGGGCAGAAGTAGGTACAGGCCCCGCAGGACAGACAACGGTCGGTCTCCTGCTGCCAGAACTCCACATCCTCGAAGCGGGCGGCCACCTTGGCCGGAGCTTCGGCCAGGCTGGGCGCCTTTTCCAGGCTGGCCCAGGCGGCCTTGCGGGCGGCCTCGGCATCGGCAAAGCGGTCGGCGCCGTCGGCCAGGCTGCTGCCTTCCAGCAGGGCCGCGCCCTTGTCGGTCATGGCCTGCAGCACATAGCCGCCTTCCACTTCGGTCATCAGCACGTCGGAACCTTCCGGCGAGGTGGGACCGCCGCCCACCCAGTGGCAGAAGCAGGTGCTGCAACCGCTGGGGCAGGTCAGGGTGATGACGGTGAGCTGGTCACGACGGGCCTTGTAGTACGGGTCCGCGAAGGGGCCGTGCAGGTAGGGCCGGTCCAGGGTCACATAGCCGCGGGCGTCACAGGGACGGCTGCCGAAGACCACGGTGGGCTCGGCCTGCGGCGTATCGTCCAGGGTCATGGTGCATTTGCCCGGATCATTGGGATCCTTGGTCTTGCTGTAGCGCACCAGCACTTCGCACTGGGGCAGCACGGCTTCCTTGGCGGGCACGGTGGCCTTGGCCAGGGTGAAGGGCTTGCCTTCCTTCCAGGGCTCGAACACGACCGCGGTCTTGTTGCCCGGCTTCTCTACCGGGGCCAGCACGCGGGCGCTCTTGGAGAGGTGAGCCAGAAAGGCGGGCAGGCCGTCAGCGGTGACGAAACGGGTTATGCTCATTTCCACTCCCTCTCATGGATGTTCTTTTCTTCCAGCTCATAGCCCAGCAGCGGCGGCACGGCCTCGGGGTCCATACCGGCCTTGTAGCCGTCGAAGAGCTGGCTCACGGCACGACCGATCTGCTGGCGCAGGGCCAGGATCGGGATGCCCACGGGGCAGGCCCGCTGGCATTCGCCGCAACCGGTGCAGCGGCCGGCCAGGTGCAGGGCGTGGATGGTCTGGAAGTACAGTTTTTCGCGCACGCTGTCTTCCTGGGTCATCCAGTGGGGATCACGGCTCTCGGCCACGCAGTAGTCGCGACACACGCACATGGGGCAGGCGTTGCGGCAGGCGTAGCAGCGCAGGCAGCGTTCCATCTGGCCGCGCCAGAAGGCCATGCGTTCGGGCAGGGTCATGGAGTCCAGCAGAGCCAGCTCGGGCGGCGTGCCGGGGGTGCCTTCCACCGTGGTGGGCGCACCGGCCAGGGTGTCGGCCAGCTGGGCCGTGGGCATGGTGCAGCCGTAGCATTTGCCCTGGGCGCATTCGGTCATGCAGAAGCGGTGTTCCTTGCCGTCGGCGGTGACGGTCACGCCGGCCTCGTCATAGACCACGCTGTCGATCTTGTTGTAGCGGCCCAGTTCCTTGTCCACGCGGGCCATGTCCAGGGTGCCTTCGCAGGGCATGGCGAAGATGGTCACGTCGTCGCGGTTGATGAGGTTTTCCTGCAACAGTTCCACCACGGAACGGGAGTCGCAGCCCTTGACCACGATGCCCACCTTCTTGCCCTTGAAGCTGGGCAGGTAGGTGGCGGGGTTGTTGACGTTGAAGGGGCCCCAGACCAGCTTGTCCACGTCTTCGGGCGTGCGCATGAACAGCGGCACCGTATGCACGGCGTCGTAGCCCTGCTGCCAGCCGATGACGCAGTCCAGTTCGGGCAGCTTGGCCTTGATGGCGGCCTTGAGCTCGTCCAGTTTGGCGTTCTGGCCGGTGCCCAGCGGACGCAGGGACGTGAGGGCCATGTCCACCACCTTGAGCAGCGGCTCGGGATCCTCGAAGCGGGGCGCGGGGCCCAGCTTGTGGATGCGGTCGGTGAAGGTGGTCACCACATGCTGCCAGCGCTGGCCTTCGGAAGCCGAGACCCAGGTGTACTCGAAGCGGCGCTCGTCGATGCCCAGCACGGGCAGGAACTGCTTGAGCACTTCCAGACGGCGGCGGGCATAGTAGTTGCCGGCGGAATAGTGGCAGTCACGCGGGTGGCAGCCCGACACCAGAACACCGTCCGCACCGTTGAGCAGGGCGCGCACGATGAACAGCGGGTCGATGCGGCCCGAACAGGGGACACGGATGATACGCAGGTCGGTGGGCTGGGTGGCACGGGCGACCCCGGCGGTGTCGGCACCGCCGTAGGAACACCAGTTGCAAAGAAAGCCTACGATCCGCAGTTCTTTGCCATTCAGCACTGGCATAAGGCATTCACCTCCGCAAGGATCTGATTGTCAGTAGCGTGCGAAAGCTGGATGGCCCCCTGCGGACAGGTGGAGGTACACACACCGCAACCCTGACATACGGTTTCGATAACCTGCGCCTTCTTCTCGCCGCGGAATTCCACTTCCGTGATGGCGCCGAAGGGGCAGCAACGGATGCACTTGCCGCAGGCCACACAGCGCTTGTTGTCCACCTGCGCGATCTGCGGGTCATTTTCAAGTTTGTCGCGGGCAAAGAGCGCCAGCACCTTGGCCGCGGCGGCCGAGCCCTGGGACACCGACGAGGGGATGTCCTTGGTGCCCTGGCAGACACCGGCCAGGAACACGCCGGCGGTGTTGGTCTCCACGGGCTTCAGCTTGGGATGGCTCTCCATGAAGAAGCCGTAGCTGTCGTAGGAGATGCGCAGCTTCTCGGCCAGCTGCGGGGAGCCCTTGCTGGCTTCGATGCCCACGGCCAGGACCACCAGGTCGGCGCGGATCTCCACGGGCTGGCCCAGCAGGGTATCCACGCCCTTGACGATGTACTGGCCATTGCCGTCGGGATAGATCTTGGACACGCGGCCGCGGATGTATTCCGTGCCGTATTCCTCGATGGCCCGGCGGGTGAACTCGTCATAGAGCTTGGATGGGGCACGGATGTCCATGTAGAAGACGTAGGACTGCGAAGTGGGGATGTGGTCCTTGGTCAGCACGGCCTGCTTGGCGGTGTACATGCAGCAGAAACCCGAACAGTAGGGACGGCCGATGGACTTGTCGCGCGAGCCCACGCACTGGATGAAGACCACGCTCTGGGGCTCCTTGCCGTCGGAAGGACGCTTGATGTGGCCTTCGGTGGGGCCGGAGGCGGACAGCAGGCGTTCGTACTGCAGGGAGGTGATGACGTCGGGGTACTTGCCGCCGCCGTACTGCTCGTAGATGGTCCAGTCCATGAGGTCGTAACCGGTGGCGGCCACGATGCAGCCCACTTCCTCGGTGATGACCTCGTCCTGCATGTCGTACTTGATGGCGCCGGTGGGGCAGACCTTGGCGCACACGCCGCACTTGCCCTTGGTCATCTGACGGCAATATTCGGGATTGATGACCGCCTTCTTGGGGATGGCCTGCGGGAAGGCGATGTTGATGGCCGTGGTGGGACCGGTGAATTCGTTGAAGGCGTCAGGCGTCTTCTTGCTGGGGCATTTTTCCGTGCAGGCGCCGCAGCCGGTGCACAGGCTCCAGTCCACATAGGTGGCGCGCTTGCGGATCTTGACGGTGAAGTTGCCCACGTAGCCGGAGATGTCTTCCACTTCCGACATGGCGTACAGGGTGATGTTGGGATGCTGGGCCACGTCCACCATCTTGGGGCCCAGAATGCAGGCCGAGCAGTCCACGGTGGGGAAGGTCTTGTCCAGCTTGGCCATCTTGCCGCCGATGGTGGGCTGGCGTTCCACCAGCACCACGGGCACGCCGCCGTCGGCGCAGTCCAGGGCGGCCTGGATGCCGGCCACACCGCCGCCGATGATCAGCACGCGCTTGTTGATGTCGAAGGACTTGGAGAACAGCGGCTTGTTGTTGCGCAGCTTGGCAACGGCCATCTCCACCAGTTCGGCGGCCTTGTTGGTGTTGGCCACCTTGTCTTTGCCGATCCAGGAGACGTGCTCGCGGATGTTGGCCATTTCGAACATGTAGCGGTTCAGGCCGGCGCGTTCCACGGTGCGGCGGAACGTGGGCTCGTGCATGCGCGGGCTGCAGGAGGCCACCACCACGCCGTCCAGCTTGTGCTCGTGGATGGCCGCCTCGATGGCGGCCTGGCCGGGCTCGGCGCAGGAGTACATGAGGTCCACGGCGTAGACCACATCGGGATAGGCTCGGGCCGTCTCGGCGACCTTGGCGCAATCAACGGTGCCGCCGATATTGCTGCCGCAGTGACAGATGAAAACGCCTATTCTCATGCTTTATCTCCTTCGGGGGCCTGGGCCTTCTGGGCGTCTTCGCGCTGGGTGTCGAGGATGCGCTCCACCAGGGCGTTGGCGCTGACCACCAGCTTGTCGAGGCCCAGTTCGCTGGGCAGCATGCCGAAGGCAAGGCCCATCATCTGGGTGTAGTAGAGCACCGGCATATTGAAATAGCGGTCCACGCCCTTCATGGCCTGCTTCTGGCGCAGGTCCAGGTTCATCTGGCACAGAGGGCAGGCCACCACGATGGCGTCGGCGCCCATGTTGGTGGCCACTTCGAGGATGCGGCCCGACAGCTGCGCCGTCATGGGACGTTCCGGGATGCCGAAGGAGGCGCCACAGCACTCGGTCTTGAGCGGGAAGTCCAGCATCTCGGCGCCGCAGGCGCCCAGCAGCTCTTCCATGAGGGTGGGGTTCTCGGGATCCCCGAACTGCATGAGTTCCGCCGGACGGCTCATGAGACAGCCGTAGTAGGCCACCAGCTTGAGGCCGCGCAGGCTGCGCTTCACACGGCTGGCGATGGCCTTGGCGTCGTACATCTGGGCGATGCCCTGCATGACGGAGGTCACGGGCGGGAAGCTCTCGGCCGCGGGGTTGTCCAGCAGCTCGTTGACGCGGGCGCGGAACTCCGGCTTTTCCATGCGTTTGGCCGCATGGCGCAGGTTGGAGAGGCAGCTCGGACAGGGCGTCACCACCATGTCGGCCTGGGTGCGGGCGGCGATGTCCAGGTTGCGCACGCACAGGGCCGCGGAAAGTTCGGTATCCACCGCATGGGCGGGCGTGGAACCACAGCAGTTCCAGTCGGGCAGCTCTTCCAGACGCATGCCCAGGGCGCCGCACACGGCCTGGGTGGACATTTCGTAATCGGCCGAGGAGCCCTTGGCCGAACAGCCGGGATAGTAGGCAAGTCTCATGGGCGCACCCCCTCACGCTTGGCGCGTTCCTTGTAGCGGGTCATGATGCGGCCCACAGCCTCGGCGCCGCCGTTGGGAATGGAATGGGGCTTGAAGCCCAGCTTCTGTTTGGCCAGGGCCTGGGGAGCCAGGTCCACGTCCGTGAAGACGCGCAGGGAGCGCAACATGTACAGGACCATGGTGCCGATCTCGTAGGTCCGCCCGAACTTGCGCACGGTATCGAGGAAGGAGAACCAGAATTTTTCCACCTTGGGCACGGCCACGCGGCCTTCCTTGCGGGCCATGTGACGCAGGGTCTCCATGACCTCGGCCACATCGATGTTGTTGGGGCAGCGGAGGCTGCAGGTGGAACAGGACAGACACATCCAGATGGAGCGGGAGTTCAGCACCTGGTCTTTCAGACCCAGTTGCACGCCACGCATGATCTGGTTGGCCTGCAGGTCATAGACGAAGCCCGCAGGACAGCCAGCCGAGCAGTTGCCGCACTGGTAGCAGGTGGAGACGTTTTGCCCGCTCTGCGCTTCCACCGCGGCGGTGAAGTCGCGGTCACGCTTTCGGGTCAGATCAATGGCGTCGTTCATGGAAACTCTCAAGGTTAGAGTCTGAAGGACAAAGACATACCAATTTGCAGCAGACTAGCGCGTCTGCATGAAAAAATCCAGCCAAAGCACACATGTTTTTTACGTTCCGCACAGTTCGCAAAGTCTTGGCTGGCGGGCATTTTCCGCCACGTCAGGCATCCTTGCGTTCCAGCAACGAACAGGCGGCGCGCAGGCCCAGCAGATAGCTGTCCACACCGAAGCCCGCGATGCTGCCCGCGCTGACCGTGGACAGCACCGAATGGTGACGGAACTCCTCCCGGGCATGGACGTTGGACATGTGCACCTCCACCACCGGGATGGACAGTATGCCCAGGGCATCCATGATGGCGTAGCTGTAATGGGTCCAGGCCCCGGCATTGATGACTATGGCGTCCGTGCCGTCCGTGAGGGCCGCGTGGATGCGTTCCACCATCACGCCCTCGTGATTGGTCTGGAAGGTCTCCAGCGCCACGCCCAGTTCACCGGCCAGCCCCTGCAGGGCCGCGTCGATGTCGGCCAGGGTGGCATGGCCGTAATGACGGGGGTCGCGTTTGCCGAACATGTCGAGATTGACGCCGTGGAGGACGAGGATCTTGTGCATGGTATCCCTCCTGACTCAGGCGCGCGCGGCGCCCAGCTGATGTTCCAGGGCCAGACGGGCGGCCTGCGGCATGTCCTGCCCGGTCCAGAGGCGGAACTGGGCCTCGCCCTGACGGAAAAACATCTCCAGGCCGCTGATGGTGGCCCAGCCGCGGGCCTGTGCCTCGCGCAGGAACAGGGTGCGCAGCGGGTTGTAGACGATGTCGTAGGCCACGGGCACACCGCCGTCCGCCGGGGCCGGGGCCCGGTCGAAATCATAGGGGCTCTGGTCCTCGGCCTTGCCGTGCATGCCCAGGGGCGTGGTGTTGACCAGCAGCGAGGCCGCCACGTCATAACGCTCGGCCCAGGGCACGGCCGTGACGCCGAAGCGCTCCACCAGCGGCGCATGGGAACGGTCGGAAGGCGTGGTCACGAAGATGCGGCGGCAGCCGTGCAGCCACAGGCCGCAGACCACGGCGCGGGCGGCCCCTCCGGCGCCCAGCACCAGCACCGGGGTGGCCGGGTCGAGGCCGCGTTCCAGCAGGGGATGCATGAAGCCGGTCACGTCGGTGTTCTCGCCGCAGAGCCGGTCGTCCCGCCAGTACAGGGTGTTGGCGGCGCCCATGAGCTCCACGCGCTCGCTGCGGTGATCCAGCAGGGGCAGGATCTCCACCTTGTGCGGCAGGGTGACGGAGCAGCCGCGGATGCCCAAAAGGCGCATGCTGTCCACGAATCGCGGCAGTTTTTCCGGGGGCAGCTCCCAGAGCATGTAGGCCGCGGGGATGCCCAGGGCCTGGAAGGCGGTGTTGTGCAGCAGCGGGCTCAGGCTCTGGGCCAGGGGCCAGCCGATGACGCCATAGAGGGAAGAGGGGATGAAAGCGGACATAAGGCAGTATCCATGGAGGAGAGGGCACGGCCGGGCCGTGCGGGACGTTATTCTTCGGGCAGCCCGGCGGCCCGCCAGGAGCGGAAGCCGTCGGCAAGGTGCAGCACGTCGTCCCGGCCCCACTGCCGCAGTAGGCGCATGGCCTGCCCGGAGCGGTTGCCCGAACGGCAGTAGAGCAGGATGGGCACGTCCTTGCGCGCCAGGGCTTCCAGCTGCTGCCGGAAATCCGGGACGAAGAAATCCAGGTTGCGGGCGCCGGGCAGATGCCCGTCCCGGAACTCTTCCGGGGTGCGGATGTCCAGTACCACCAGACCGACGGGCGGCCGGGCCAGCACCTGACGGGCCTCGTCCGGGCCGATGTCGCGGGCCAGGATGCCCGCGGCAGGCAGCAGGAGACAGCACAGCAGGACAAAAAGGGAAAGGAGACGGGACACGATACCTCCGGAAGACGCAGGAGACAAAAAGGGCGGGAAGGCGCACGCCCTCCCGCTCCCAAAAGACGTTACTTGCCGGCCACCGCGGCGTAGGCGCGGGCGAAGCCTTCGGCGGCATTGCGGATGACGGTCTCGTCCACGCAGAAGGCCAGGCGGAAATAGCCGGGGCAACCGAAACCGGAACCGGGCACGGCCAGCACGCGCTCTTCCACCAGACGGTTGACGAAGGCCACGTCGTCGCCGCCGGGGGCCTGCGGGAAGAAGTAGAAGGCACCGGCGGGCATCTGGAAGCTGTAGCCGGCATCGGTCAGCACCTCGGCCATGGCCTGACGGCGGCGGGCGTAGATCTCCACGTCCACCTGGCTGCCCAGGGCGGCGGCCATGATGTGCTGGCCCACCACGGGCGGGTTGACGAAGCCGAGGATGCGGTTGGTCAGGGTCAGACCGGCCATGAGCCTGGCACGGTCGGCCAGCTTGGGCGAAACGGCCACATAGCCCACGCGTTCGCCGGGCAGGGACAGGTTCTTGGAGAAGGAGCTGATGACCACGGCATACTGGTACAGGGGCAGCACCGAGGGCACTTCCACGCCGTCGTAGGTCAGGAAGCGGTAGGGCTCGTCGGCGATGAGCCAGATGGGATGGCCGTACTGCTCGCTCTTGTTCTCCAGCAGGCGGCACAGGGAGGTGACGGCCTTGCGGCTGTAGACCACGCCCGTGGGGTTGTGGGGCGAGTTGATGAGCACCACGCGGGTCTTCTCGTCGATGGCTTCTTCCAAGGCGTCCAGGTCGGGCTCGAAGGTACCGGGCTTGCTCATGATGGCCTGGAGGCTGCCGCCGTGGTTGCCCACATAAAAGCCGTATTCCACGAAATACGGGGCAAAGGTCAGCATCTTCTCGCCGGGATTGATGACGGCGCGCAGGAAGGCATTAAGGCCGCCGGCGGCACCGCAGGTGAGCAGCACGTCATTGGCCTCCAGGACCACGCCCTGCTCCTTGCTCAGATGGGCGGCCAGCTGTTCGCGCGCCCAGGGGAAACCGGCATTGGGCATGTAGCCGAAAGCGAAAGGTTCACCGGCATGTTCGGCAAAACGGCGCAGGCCCTCGCCCACGGCGGCGGGGGCGGGCAGGTCGGGATTGCCCAGGCTGAAGTCATAGACGTTCTCCGCACCGTAGCGGGCTTTCAACTGGCCGCCGGCCTCGAACATGCGGCGGATCCAGGAGGCATTTTCCAGATAGCCGGAAACGCTTTCTGCAAGAAGGGACATGGGTTTCTCCTGAGTTGTTGTCCACGCAATCCTGGCGGAGCGCACAGGGCTCGTCAGACTGCTGATCCTATTGTCATTCTGGTGACTATCCAGTATAGCTTGCGAAGGCTGGAAATAGCAAATACCCGGAGGCCCCCCATGCGCAAGCGTTTTTCTGGAAAAAACCTGTACCGTGCTCCGCTCCTGCTGGGCGCGACCCTGATGCTCTCGGCCTGCGGCCTGTGGCAGGACAGCAGCGAGCCCCCCGCCCAGCCGGAAACGCCCCCTGACATGCAGGTGGACGTGAAGCTGCGCGCCCTGCACCGCTGTTCGCGCATCTCGCCCGAGATGGTGGTCACCAACGTGCCCAAGGGCACGGACTACTTTGATGTCCGCCTGCTGGAGAACGAGCCGCAGGAACGCCTGCTGGGCGGCGGCAACTGGGAGAACGACGGCACCGGCATCATCCCCGAAGGCGCCCTGACGCGGGTCTACACCGGCCCCTGCCCGCCGGCGGGCCAGAGCCGCCAGTACACCTATGTGATCTCCGCCATGTCCCACAAGAGCAAGCACCCCCTGAGCGTCCGGGTCTATCCCTTCGTCCAGGAATAGGCTGACAAACTTTCGGGAGCCTCCCCTGCGGAGCGCTGCCGTGACGGGCATGGCCTGACCGCCGGCCCTTCGCCCCCTGCGTCCCGGGGCCTGCCCCTGGAACATACGCCGCTGCGGCGACACCGCAGCACATCCCTGAAAAAAACAGGACCGCCATCCCCGCAGCCCAAAGGCAGTACGGGGAGGCGGTCCTGTCGTTTTCCTTGCGGAAGAGATCCCGACTTCTTACTTGTTGCCCAGGGTCTCCTGGAGCACGTCGATCATGAAGGCATCGGGATTCTTGGCGCAGGCGGCCAGGAACTTGTCCAGGGTCTCCTGCTTGGCCAGGATGGACTTTTCCGTCACATTGTACTGGCGGTTGTAGGCATCCAGCCAGATGACGAAGCCGCTGCCGTTCTCGGGATGTTCGTTATAGGCGCGGCACTTGGTCACGTCGGCTTCCCATTCGCCGCTGATGGGGCGGGGCAGCTTTTTCTTGAGGGGCTCCCAGATCTCGGCCACCACGGCGGTGGGCTGCTCCTGGCACATGAGGTAGGCCTGGGGCACCAGCACGTTGATGGCCTGCGGATCAGCCACGGTATAGCCGATGTTGGAGCTCACGTAGCCGTCGATCTGCAGGGCCTGGAAGACGGGCGGATCCTGGCTGACGGCGCCCTGCGCCACGAATTCGGCGCAGATGTAGTTGGCGGGGTCGATCTTTTCGTCTTCCGCCTGGGCAGCCAGGGGCAGGGCCAGCAGCAGGCAGCAGCACAAAAGCCATTTTTTCATGTTTCCTCCTGAAAATCCGGCAGCCCCACGACAGGCGTGGGGCTGACAGTCCAGAATCGGTGAGGAACAGGCCGCGGCCTATTCGAAGCGGCTGGCGCCGGTGATGAGCACCATGTCGGTGGGCACGTTCTCGTGGAAGCCCACGCTCTTGGTCTTGACCTTGGCGATCTTGTCCACCACGTCCATGCCTTCCACGACCTTGCCGAACACGCAGTAGCCCCAGCCGCTGGGCACGGGAGCGCTGTAGTTCAGGAAATCGTTGTCCACCAGGTTGATGAAGAACTGGGCGGTGGCGCTGTGGGGATCCATGGTGCGGGCCATGGCGATGGTGCCGCGGTCATTGGAAAGACCGTTGTCGGCTTCGTTCTTGATGGGGGCGCGGGTGGCCTTCTCGTCCATGCGGGGGCCAAGGCCGCCGCCCTGGATCATGAAGCCGGGGATCACGCGATGGAAAATGGTGTTGGCATAAAAGCCGTCATCCACATATTGCAGGAAGTTGGCGACGGTGTCGGGAGCCTTGTCGGGGAAGAGCTCGATCAGGATGTCGCCCGAGGTCGTTTCCAGCAGCACGGTGGGATTGGACATGGTAACTCCTTGAGGGAAATTTGCGGCGGCCATGCAACACGGCGGCCATCCGTCTCTATACGACAAGCGGCCGGCAAAGACAATGCGCCCCTCTCCGCCCCGGCGGGGTGACAGGAAGGGCCCGCGCGGCTACACTGCGGCCATGAGATCCCGCCAGACCACCGGCCAGCATACGCTGCCGTCCCTTGTCCCCGTCACCGGTGCCGTGCCGCCGCCCGGCCACCGTCCGCCCGAAGACCACCTCCCCGAGCTGCAGCAGGCCCTGCTCGCCTGGTTCGCCGCCAATGCCCGGCCCCTGCCCTGGCGACGCCATTACACGCCCTACGAGGTCTGGATCTCGGAGATCATGCTCCAGCAGACCCAGATGGAGCGCGGCGTCAGCTACTTTTTGCGCTGGATGGAGCGCTTCCCCGACCTGCACGCCCTGGCCGCCGCCTCCGAGGAGGAGGTGCTGCACGCCTGGGAGGGCCTGGGCTACTATTCCCGTGCCCGCAACCTGCTGGCCGCCGCCCGTCTGGTCATGCAGGAACACGGCGGCGTCTTCCCCTCCGATCCCGAAGCCATCCGCGCCCTGCCCGGCATCGGCCCCTACACCACCGCCGCCATCGCCAGCATCGCCTTCAACCTGCCCGTGGCCTGTATCGACGCCAACGTGGAACGGGTCATCGCCCGCGTCTTCGATGTGGACAGCCCGGTCAAATCCGGCCCGGCCGCCGCACGCATCGCGGAGCTGGCCCGCCGCATCCTGCCCGAAGGCGAGGCCCGCCGCCACAACCAGGCCATGATGGAGCTGGGCGCCCTGGTCTGCGGCAAGAAGCCCCGCTGCGGCCAGTGTCCCCTGGCCCGTTTCTGCACGGCCCTGCATCTGGGCATCGTGCATGAGCGCCCCGTGCCGGGCAAAAAGGCGGAGATCACTCCCATCGAGGTGGTGACCGGCGTCCTTTCCAGCCACGACCGCGTCTTCGTCCAGAAGCGTCTGCCCCAGGGTGCCTGGGGCGGTCTGTGGGAATTCCCCGGCGGCCGCGTGGAGCCCGGCGAGACGCCGGAACAGGCCGTGGTGCGCGAATTCGCCGAAGAAACGGGCTTCACCGTCCGGGTGACGGCCCCGCTGGGCATCATCCGCCACGGCTACACTACCTACCGGGTGCGCCTGCACTGCTTCGCCCTGGAGCTGGTCACGGACGATACGCCCCGGCCGCCCGAGCCCCCCGTGCTCACGGCGGCCACGGCCTGCCGCTGGCTGGAGCGCGGAGAGCTGGAGAGCCTGGCCATGCCCGCCGCCCACCGCAAACTGGCCGACAGCCTCACGGCGCCGAAAGGGCCGCTGCTGACGGCTTTTTAGGGCTTTTTTTGAGGGGGAACCCCTCATCTCTGCTATCGATGCCCGTAGGGCTCCTGCGTCGCCAACGGGCACGGCCCTGCGGGCCGCCATCCGGTCGCTACTGGCGCGAGAGGGGTTCCCCCTCAAACTCCCCCTCCCCAGTGCGCTTTATCAGGGGAGGCAGCGCGTCCTTGCCGCCTTCCACCGCAGGACCGGAGACGGGATGCCCTGCGCTCGCAGGAGTCCGGGACGGCGGACCGCCCCTGTCCACCTCTCCCCAGTGAAGTCGCACGGGGCCGCGCCGCACTGGATGCCCGGCCTGTCCGCAGCGGTCTTTCCTGAAAAATCCGCGCCAAAAGCGGATTTTTCCGCCCCAGGCCATGAAAAAGGCTTGACAGGCCCCTGATTCTTTCCTTATATGGTTGTCCGAAATGGCGCGGCAGTCACTGCCGCATCATCCTGATGCAGAACATGCGTTCACAACGGGGTGGCCTCAACAGGCCCCCTTTTTTTTGTACTTGCGACCGGGCAGACGCCCAGGAAGGGACATGAGCGAAAACAGCCTCAAGGAAACCGTCACCCGTCTGGCCACGCCCCTGGTCCAGGCTCAGGGTCTTGAAATCTGGGGTGTGGAGATCGCCCAGGCAGGCCGCACCACGGTGCGTGTGTTCGTCGACCTGCCGCTGGAGGTCAAACAGGCCCAGGCCGCGCTGTCCGCCGACAGCGATCCCGCCGACAACCTTGAGGACAGCGCCGACATCATGACGGCCCGCTCCGCCAGCATCGACCAGTGCGAGGAGATCTCGCGCCAGCTCGGTCTGGCCCTCGAAGTGGAAGACCTCATCGAACAGGCCTATGTGCTGGAAGTCTCCACGCCCGGCTTCAGCCGTCTGTTCTTCTCTCTCGACCAGATGCGTTCCTATGTGGGCGACATGGTGGAACTGCGCATGGTCTCCGCCTACGCTCCCGAGAACGCCCCCGCGGCCCGTCGCGCCTGGCGCGGCGTCCTGCGCGAAGTCACCGACAGCGCCGTGCGCGTGGCCCCTGCCAGCGTCTCGGCCGAGGGCGACATCTGCCCCGAGGCCATGGACGAGGTCCTGGTGCCCTGGGACATGGTGCGCCGCGCCAGCCGCATCCATATTTTCCGCCAGCCGCAGAAGCCCGGCAAGCAGCCCGCCCGCAAGGCCGCCAAGGCCGCGCCCCAGGGCGACGCCCCCAAGAAGGGCAAGGGCAAGAGCGGCAAGAGCAAGCATCCCGGCCGCAACGAGGCCGAAGACATATAACCGCACGGGCACGCCCTGCGGTCCTCTCACGCGGCCGCAAGGCCGCTTCGTCATCACCCGCCCGTGACGGCGGTTTCCGGCCCCGGCCGGTACACCAGGAAATTTATGCCGCCCTGTGCGGCAGCCGGAGGTAGCAATGAACCTTGAACTCAAAAAGGCCATTGACCAGATCAGCAAAGACAAGGGCCTTGACCGCGACATGCTCATCAAGACGCTTGAAGATGCCGTGCGCACCTCGGTGCAGCGCCGCTTCAGCGAAGATATGGATGTGGAAGTCCGGTACAACGACAACACCGGCGACATCGAAGTCTACCAGTTCAAGATCGTGGTGGAAGACGGCGAGGTCGAGAACGAAGACACCCACATCGGCATCACCGAAGCCCGCACCCATGATCCCTCCGTGCAGATCGACGACGAAGTCGGTTTCCGCGTGAAGGTGGAAGACCTGGGCCGCATCGCCGCCCAGTCCGCCAAGCAGGTCATCATCCAGCGCATGCGCGACGCCGAGCAGGAAATCATCTACGACGAGTACAAGGACCGCATGGGCGAGATCGTCTCCGGTATCGTGCAGCGTCGCGACAAGGGCGGTTGGGTGGTCAACCTGGGCCGCACCGAAGCCATCCTGCCCCGCGAGGAACAGATCCCCCGCGAACACTACAAGCGCAACGACCGCGTGCAGGCCATCATCATCGACGTGCGCAAGGAAGGCCGCGGCCCGCAGGTGGTCGTCTCCCGCGCGCACCGCGACTACATGGCCGCCCTGTTCCGCCGCGAAGTGCCCGAAGTGGACGACGGCGTGGTGCAGATCATGGGCGTGGCCCGCGACCCCGGCTCCCGCGCCAAGGTGGCCGTGCTCTCCCGTGAACGTGATGTGGATCCCGTGGGCGCCTGCGTGGGCGTGCGCGGTTCGCGCATCCAGAACATCGTGCAGGAACTGCGCGGCGAACGCATCGACATCGTGGTCTGGAGCCCCGATATCGCCACCTACGCCCGCAACGCCCTGGCCCCGGCCATGGTCTCCCGCATCGTGGTGGACGAAGAAGAGAACCTGCTGGAAGTCATCGTGCCCGATGACCAGCTGACCAACGCCATCGGCCGCAAGGGCCAGAACGTCAAGCTGGCTGCCCGCCTGCTGGGCTGGAAGGTCGATATCTTCACCGAGACCCGCTACAACGAGGCCAATGCCATCGGCCACGGTCTGGAGCAGGTGGCCAGTGTGGCCGAAGTTTCCATGAACCAGCTGCTGGAAGCGGGCTACACCTCGCTGGACCTGCTGCGTCAGGCCACTGACGAGGAACTGTCCGACAAGCTGGCCATCTCGGACAGCCGCATCGCCGACCTGCGTTCGGCCATCAACTTCCTGGCCCCCGTGGCCGAGCCCGAACCCCGGGCCGCTGAGGAAGAAACGACCGACGCCGGCAACGGCGAAAAAGTCCAGGATGGTGATGAAGACTAGCCCCGACGCGCCCGCCGAGGGCTGCGAAGGGCCAGTGAGAATGTGCGTCATCTGCCGCCGCCGTTTCGCCAAGGCGGCACTGACGCGCCACGTGCGCGACGCGCACGGAAATTTGATTATCGACGCGCCGCAGACCAGTCCGGGCAGGGGCTGGTACCTGTGTGACGATCCGGCCTGCGCGGCACGATTCGCCAAGTTCAGACCGTCCAGACGGCGCAAGGGGGAAAAGTAATGTCGGATAGTAAAATCAAAATCAAGGATCTTGCCACTGAGCTCAAGATGGATGCCAAGGAACTGCTGCAGGAGCTGCAGTCCATGGGCTTCAACGTCAAGAGCGCCCAGGGCTCCATCCCCATGGAAGAAGTGAGCGGGGTTCGCGACCGTGTGGCCGAGAACCGCCAGCGCAAGGCCGACCGCAAGGACGATCAGCCCACGGTCATCGTGCGCCGCCGCCGCGTGAAGGACGAAGCCCCGGCCGAAGAACAGCCCGTGGCCGAGACCAAGGCCGAAGCCGCGCCCGAAAAGGCTCCCGAGCCGGCCGCCCCGGTGGAGACGCCCGCGGCCCGCGTGATCTCCGTCCCCGAGCCCGAAAAGGCTCCCGAGGTCAAGCCCGAACCTGTGAAGGCCGAACCCAAGGCCGAAAAGACTCCCGAACCCGTCGCCCCGGTGGAAACGCCTGCCGCCCGCGTGGTGGCCGCCCCCGAGGCCGAAAAGGCTCCTGAAGCCAAGCCCGAACCCGTGAAGAACGAAGCCAAAGCCGAACCCAGGACCGAAGCCAAGCGCGAAACCCGCGTGGAAAAGGCGACGCCCCAGACCGCCCGCGTGGTGGCTCCGGCCGGCGCCCGCGTCATCAGCCGCCCCGATACCACGCCCACGGCCCGTATCATCCGGCCCGCCCAGGCCGCCGCTCCCGTGACCAAGACGGAAGCCAAGGCCGAGCCCAAGCCCGAAAAGGCCCCCGAAGCCAAGCCCGAAGTGCGCAAGAGCGCCGTGCTGGCCGCCATCAACGCCAAGGAAGCCGCCGAGAACGGCGCCGCGGAAAAGGCCGCCAAGCCCCGCGCCGGCCGTCCTGACGCTTCGGCCATGCCCGAAGGCTCCTCCGCGCCCACGCTGCCCCAGCGCGAGGCCCGCGAGAACCGTGACGACCGCCCCGCCGAAGCCACGCCCACCCGCGCCCGCGTGGTGGCCCCGGCCCCCCAGGTGCGCGTCATCTCCCGTCCCCAGCCCGGCGCCACGCCCGCCCGTGACAGCCGCGACGGCGGACGCGATCGCGACGGCGGCCGTGACGGCCGTGACCGCGACGGTCGTGACAACCGTTCCGGCCGCCCCGGCGGCAACCGTTCCGGCTTCGGTGACCGTCCCCGCGGCGGTGCGCCCCGTCCCGCCGGTGGCGGCTACAGCGCTCCCGCGCCTGCCGCTCCCCTGGACAGCCGCGACGGCCAGAGCAAGAAAAAGCGCAACAAGGGCCGCCGCACCGTCGATTTCCAGCAGGGCGATTTCGGCCGCCATCAGGACGATGATGACGCGCCGCGCATGAACCGCAGCACCCGCGGCCGCCGCAAGCCCGGCAAGCCCGCCGCCGTGCAGGCCACCCAGCCGCTCAAGGCCGCCAAGCGCAAGATCCGCGTGACCGAAGCCATCCGCGTGGCCGACATGGCCCACCAGATGGGCCTCAAGGCCAACGAGATCATCAAGGTGCTCTTCGGTCTGGGCGTCATGGCCACCATCAACCAGTCGCTGGATATCGACACCGCCACCCTGGTGGCCGCCGAATTCGACTACGAAGTGGAAAAGGCCGGCTTCTCCGAAGAAGATTACCTGCTGCCCCAGCAGGAGGATAAGCCCGAAGATCTCAAGCCCCGTCCTCCGGTCGTCACCATCATGGGTCACGTCGACCACGGCAAGACCTCGCTGCTGGACGCCATCCGCAAGTCCAACGTCACCAGCGGCGAAGCCGGCGGCATCACCCAGCACATCGGTGCCTACCATGTGAAGACCAAGCGCGGCGAGATCGTCTTCCTCGACACCCCCGGTCACGAGGCCTTCACCGCCATGCGCGCCCGCGGCGCCCAAGTCACCGACCTGGTCATCCTGGTGGTGGCCGCCGACGACGGCGTCATGGAGCAGACCCGCGAAGCCGTGAACCACTCGCGCGCCGCCGGTGTGCCCATCATGGTGGCCGTCAACAAGATGGACAAGCCCGGCGCCGATCCCGACCGCGTGCTGCGTGAACTGTCCGAGATGGGCCTGCAGCCCGAAGACTGGGGCGGCGACACCATCGTGGCCAAGGTCTCCGCCAAGACCCGTCAGGGCCTGGACGACCTGCTGGAACTGGTGGCCCTGCAGTCCGAGATCATGGACCTCAAGGCCAACCCCAACAAGCCCGCCCACGGCCGCATCGTGGAAGCCAAGCTGGACAAGGGCCGCGGCCCCGTGGCCACCGTGCTCATCCAGGAAGGCACCCTGCACCAGGGCGACAACTTCGTGTGCGGCCAGTTCTCCGGCCGCGTGCGCGCCCTGATGAACGACCAGGGCAAGAAGGTCAAGGAAGCCGGTCCCTCCATTCCCGTGGAAGTGCAGGGCTTTGAAGGCGTGCCCGAAGCCGGTGAAGAGTTCTTCGCCGTGGCCGACGAAAAGCTGGCCCGCCGCATCGCCGAAATGCGCGCCACCAAGCAGCGCGAACGCGATCTGGCCAGCGAATCCAAGGTCACCCTGGAAACCTTCCTGTCGCGCCGCGCCTCCGACCAGGAGACCCTGACCCTCAACCTGGTGCTCAAGGCCGACGTGCAGGGCAGCCTGGAAGCCATCACCGAGGCCCTCAACAAGCAGAGCACGGAAAAGGTGCGCATCAACGTGGTGCACGGCGGCACCGGCGCCATCTCCGAATCCGACATCATGCTGGCTTCCGCCTCGCAGGCCATCATCATCGGCTTCAACGTGCGTCCCACCTCGCGCATCAAGGACATCGCCGAACGCGAGAACGTGGATATCCGCTTCTACGATATCATCTACAAGCTGGTGGATGACATCAAGAGCGCCATGGCCGGTCTGCTGGCTCCCGTGCAGCGCGAAGTCTACCTGGGCCAGGCTGAGGTCCGTAACACCTTCAGCGTGCCCAAGGTCGGCATCATCGCCGGTTCCTATGTGGCCGACGGCAAGATCGCCCGTAACGCCGGCGTGCGCCTGCTCCGCGACGGCGTGGTGGTCTACACCGGCAAGATCAGCTCCCTCAAGCGCTTCAAGGACGACGCCCGCGAAGTGGTCAAGGGCAACGAATGCGGCGTGGGCCTGGAAAACTTCAACGACGTCAAGATCGGCGACATCATCGAAGCCTTCGAGACCGTCGAGGAAGCTGCCACCCTGTAAGCCGCGGTGGCCCGGGCGGCCCGTCCCCTGCCGGACCGTCGCCCCTCGTAGCTTCCTGCGTCGCAACGATGGGCGCATCGAAGCCTTCGAGACCGTCGAGGAAGCTGCCACCCCGTAACAACGACAAACCGTGTCATGGCCGGGCCTGCCCCCGGCCATGGCAACGGATACCCCCATCGGGGAATGTCCCCCTTTTCCCCGCCAAGGCGGCCGGTCTTCCGGCCGCCTTTTTTGATGCTGTCAGGACAGGCGAGGGGGAAAGGGGACCTTTTTGGAAAAAGGTCTCCCTTCCCCCCTCACACTCCCCCCATCCTCCCAAAAACTTTTATGCAGATCTGTGGCAGGCCGTCATGACGCACAGGCCCTTCTGACGCCCCTGGTCCCCCGGTGACACTCTGAAAAGGATGGCCCGTACCCCTCGCGATGGCGGAAGACCGCAGGAGGGCCGGCACCCTGTTCCTCCTCCCCCTCCCGTCTCTCCCGCAACTGTTCCTGCCGGATGCCGCAAACGGATGCTCTTTTCAAATGCGGCACTATCATTTACAAAATACGCCTGCTTTCCTGCCTTTTCGCGAAGAGGGGCACGATAGCAGGCCCGCCGGACAACGGCGGGGACCTGACATACCGACCCGAACAAAAGTTTTACGGGGGGATGGGGGTCCGGGGGAAGGGGGACGCTTTTCCAAAAGCGTCCCCCTTCCCCCGGTCTTGCCTCTCCCGAGGCCCGATACCATGCCCATGTTCGTAGCAGTCCTGACTGTGGAATTTGCCCTTGACGGCAACGACAACCTCAAGGCCAAGCGCCGTGTGGCCAACAGTCTGAAGCAAAAGGTACGCAACCGCTTCAACGTGGCCATCGCCGAGGCAGGCACCGAGAACAGCCTGACCCGCCTGCGGCTGGCCGTGACGTCCATCTCCAACAGCGAGAGCCATTTGCGCAGCCGCATGGACAAGTGCGCGCTGATGATGGAAGCCGTCTGCACCGAAGAAATGACCGACAGCGAGGTAGAGATCTATGCCGTTGATGACTGAGATACCCGAAAACTGGCGCGAGCCCGCCGCGCGCATGGTGACGAGCCTGCGCGGTCTGAACCGGGTGCTGGTGGCCGCCCATGTGAACCCCGACGGCGACGCCCTGGGCTCCATGAGCGCCCTGGGCTGGCTGCTGAAGGACATGGGCAAGGAATTCGTCCTCTACAGCCCCTCGGGCGTACCGGACTATCTGTCCTTCCTTCCCCTGCCCTGCACGCTGCTCACCAGCCTTGAGCGCCTGCCTTTCGAGCCCCAGGCCCTGGTCCTGCTGGACTGCGGCGAGCCCCACCGCCTGGGCGACGATCTGGCCGCGGCTCTGGAAGGCCGCTTTGCCGGGACGGCCATCGTCAATATCGACCATCATCTGGGCAGCGACGGCATGGGGACGGTCGACAACTGGATCGAGCCCGCCGCCGCGGCCACGGCCCAGCTGGCGGCCTATGTCTGCCTGGCGGCCGGTCTGCGGCCGGAGGGCCCGCTGGGCGAATCCCTGGCCCTGGGGCTGGTGACCGATACCGGCGGCTTCCTGCACGGCAGCACCACGGCCGCCGTCTTCCGCCTGGCGGCCCTGCTCAGCGACAGCGGCTGTGACATCCACAAGCTGCGCGAAAAGCTCGACAACAACTGGAGCCCGGCCCGCATGGCGCTCTGGGCCCGGCTCATGCAGCGTGTGGAGATCAGCTGCGACGGCCGCGCGGCCCTGGCGCTGGCCCGTCTGGAAGACCTGCGCCAGTGCGGGGCCCTCAAGGAAGATCTGGAAGGGCTGGTGGAGCAGTTCCGCCGCTTGCGCGGCGTGGAGGCCTCCGGCATCCTGCGGGAGGACGCGCCCGGCGTCTACAAGCTCAGCCTGCGTTCCACGGGCACCACGGACGTGCGTTCCGTGGCCGTGCAGTTCGGTGGCGGCGGCCACCGCAACGCCGCGGGCGGGACGCTGCGCATGGAAGGCGAGGAAGCCTTCGACGCCGTCCGTACGGCCCTGTGCCGCATGTTGCGGGGCTGATCCGGCCAGCCGTGAAAATGGAAAGGGACCGCGTTCGCGGTCCCTTTTTTCATGCGGATATGGCTGCGTCTCCCTGCTAGTCGGGGATGTAGCGGTTGATGGTGGCCGCGCCTTCTTCATGGGCACGGTAGTAAATGCGCAGCTCGCCTTTGTCGTCCAGCTCGAAACGGGACTCCTGGACAAGGCCGTTGACCTCGGCCGTCATCAGCGCGGAAAGGATGTCTTTTTTATTGAGGGCCCGGAAGGAACCATAGGTGCCCTTGAGGGCCTCGATGATGTCTTCGGGACAGGCTTCGTCCACCGTGGTCAGATACTTGAGGATGGCAAAGTTCAGGGGTCTCATCCTACTGCTCCTTTCTGTGGAAGAGGGCCAGGGGGTTGGTGGCGATGGTGAAGATGCCCACGACCATCAGGACGGCGCCCACCCAGGCCACCGGCACCATGTTCCAGCCGTCCAGACCGAAGACGACGCCCAGGATGAGCCAGCAGAAGAAGGGCCCCCAGAAGGAATAGGCGCCGTTACAGGCCATGCCCAGGGCCGCACCGCACATGGCGTTGCCCCGGTACCAGCACATGAAGTTGAAGTAGCACAGGAAACCGGCCACCACGAACCACTTCATGGAATCCACGTCGGCAAGGGCCTTGCCCAGCATGGCAAAGCCGTCCGTCTGGCCGATCCAGCCCAGGATGGGCACCAGGATGATGAGGTTGGAGATGCCGATGGTCACTTCACGGATGGTGATGCCCACTTCGGAGTCGATGATGGACACCCCGTAACCGCACACACAGCCTTCGATGCCCCAGCCCAGAGCGGCCAGGAAGCCGAAGAACAGGCCCAGCATCATGTGGGGACGCGCCTCGATGCCGCCCATGCTGGAGAAGCCGATCAGGGCGCTGGCCGAAAGACAGATCAGGATGCCCAGCATCATGCGGGGCGTCAGGGGCTGCCGGAACAGGAAGCGGGCCAGGATGGCGCCGATGGCCGGGCACAGGGCGCTGATGGGCACGACGATGGAGCCGGCCATCTGCAGGCCCACCACATAACAGGTGGAGGCGAAGGGGCCGCCGAACAGGGCCGCCACCAGCATCATCATGCCGGGACGCGTCTTGAAGCTGCGCCCGAAGTCGCCCAGTTTGCCGCGCAGGGCCGCCATGATGAGCGCCCAGATGGCCGCACAGCCGTCAGTGAGGCCGGCGCCCAGGGCGCTCAGCAGAAAGAGGACCGCGAATTCCGACAGGCCGGAATTCTCGCCGTACCAGACGGCCCAGATGCCCATGGCCATGGCGTAGGTCATGAAGGCCGTGTACATACCGTAGACCATACCGGACGAGACAGCCGTCAGGATGCCCCGCGTCTGGAAACTTTTTTTCATGGCCCGTCTGGCGGCCACGGCAGCCGCACTGGGAGCAGCACATTGTGTCATGACTCCTCCAAATGATCCCTTGGCGGGATCTCAGTAAGTTACAGTGCACATGGCGGCACCGGGCCTTCCCCGCCCAGGCGGGATACCGGCCCCGGTACCGGCAAGGACTGGCAGCGCCGGGAAGGGACGGCCCTCCCGGCATCCTTTCTTCCGCAAAACTAGGCCGTGACCACCGTGCCCAGCGGTTCGCCGTCCAGCAGATAACGGCGCAGGCTGGAGGGCTGGCGGCCATCCAGGATCAGGGCCCGGGAGCAACCTTCGTCCAGGGCATGCAGGCAGGACTGCACCTTGGGGATCATGCCGCCGTTGATGACACCGGCCTCGATGAGCTCGGCGATGCGGGCGCGGTCCAGGGAGGGGATCAGCTTCTTGTCCGCATCCAGGACGCCGGGAACGTCGGAGATCAGCACGAAGTAGTCGGCATGCAGGGCCCCGGCCACGGCACCGGCCGCCGTGTCCGCATTGATGTTCAGGGCCTGGCCTTCAGGACCGGAGGCCACCGGCGCCACCACGGGCAAGAAGCCGCCGTCCAGCAGACAGGAAAGCACGGAGGCATCGACCTTTTCCACATCGCCCACCAGGCCCAGCACAGGGTCCTTCACCCGCGCCCGCAGCAGGCCCGCATCACGCCCGGAAAGGCCCGCGGCACGGGCGCCGTGCTGCAAGAAACGGCTGACCACGGTCTTGTTGACCTGGCCGCACAGCACCATCTCCACGGCCTGCATGGTGTCGGCATCGGTCACGCGCAGGCCCTTCTCAAAACGGCTCTCGATGGCCAGGCGGTTCAGCAGGGCGTTGATCTGGGGCCCGCCGCCATGCACCACCACCAGGCGCATGCTCTGCTGCAGAAATGCCATGTCGTCGGCAAAGGCCGCGTTCAGTTCGTCCTTGTCCATGGCATGGCCGCCGTACTTGATGACAACAGTCTGGGTGCTCATATCTTCTCCTTGAGGCACAGGCATAAAAATGCGGTAAGACCGCCTCACCGCTGTAGCACCCCCGGCCGGGGAGGCGCAAGATGCCCGCCGCTCCCCATGTGCTGCCCGCCATTGCAAGGCAGGCGTATTGGGGTTATCCTGCCCTGCCTTACAGCCGCAGGGGCAAGGCTCCGCACGCCCCCTGCATACCGACCGCAAAATCACCTCGACGGCCTGCCGTCGATGAAGGACAGTACCATGAATAAAGTCGTTACCCGTTTCGCGCCCAGCCCCACGGGCCATCTGCACATCGGCGGCGCGCGTACCGCCATCTTCTGCTGGCTGCTGGCCCGCCACTTCGGCGGCGAGTTCCACCTGCGTATCGAGGACACCGACCTGCTGCGCTCCAAGCAGGAGTACACCGACTCCATCCTGGCTTCCATGCGCTGGCTGGGACTGGACTGGGACGGCCCCCTCAACTACCAGACCCAGCGCACCGAGCTGTACAACAGCTATGTGGACAAGCTGCTGGAGACCGGCCACGCCTACTGGTGCTCCTGCACCCCCGAGGAAGTGGAAGCCATGCGCGAAAAAGCCCGCGCCCAGGGCCTGAAGCCCCGCTACAACGGCTGCTGCCGCGAACGCAACCTGGGCCCCGGCGAAGGCCGCTGCGTGCGCCTCAAGGCCCCCCAGGCCGGCAAGGTCGTGTTCGATGACATGGTCAAGGGCCGCATCGCCGTGGACGTGAGCGAACTGGACGACATGGTCATCCGTCGCGCCGACGGCATGCCCACCTACAACATGGCCGTGGTGGTGGACGACTACGAAATGGGCATCACCCACGTCATCCGCGGTGACGACCACGTGTCCAACACCCCCCGCCAGATCCTCATCTACGAAGCCCTGGGCCTGCCCGTGCCCACCTTCGGCCATGTGCCCATGATCCTGGGCCCCGACCGCCAGAAGCTCTCCAAGCGTCACGGCGCCCGCGCCGTCATCGAATACCAGAACGACGGCCTGCTGCCCCAGGCTCTGGTCAACTATCTGGTGCGTCTGGGCTGGTCCCACGGCGACCAGGAGATCTTCACCCAGGAAGAGCTCATCAAATTCTTCGACGGTACCAGCCTCAACCCCGCTGCCGCCGCCTTCGACCCGGCCAAGCTGGAGTGGATCAACGCCCACTTCATGCGTGAGATGCCCCTGGACGAACTGGCCAAACTGGTGCGTCCCTTCGTGGAAAAAGCCGGTCTGCCCGCCGATGTCGCCGACGACAAGCTGGCCGCCCTGTGCCACATGTTCCGCGAGCGCGCCGGGGACCTCAAGGCCCTGGCCGAATCCTTCCGTCCCCTGCTGGTCAGCGCCGACGAGCTGGCCTATGACGAAAAGGCCTGCGCCAAGAACCTGACCGATGCCAGCAAGGCCCACCTCAATGCCGTGGCCGAACTCTTCGCCGCCTGCGATCCCTTCGACGCTCCCGGCCTCGAAGCCGCCCTGCACGGTTACATCGAAGGCAACGGCCTCAAGTTCAAGGACGTGGCCCCGGCCCTGCGCACGGCCCTCATGGGCTTCATGGGCGGCCCCCACCTGCCCGAGATCATGGCCTTCCTGGGCAAGGACGCCAGCCTGGCCCGCATCCGCCGCGCCGCGGGCATGTAGTTTTGATCTGATCCGGGTGAGCTGTTGAGGGGAGAGGCCCCTTTTGCTTGCGGCAAAAAGGGGCCTCTCCCCTCAAACTCCCCTCTCCCCCAAAACCCGCTCTTATGCGGCCTGTGGCACTCCCGGAAAAAGGTCCCGCAAGCGTACAAGACGCCTGCCCGCTCTTGCAGGCAGGCGTCTTTCATAACTGTCCGAAAACGTCCTTCCTCCGCATCATAACCGCACGTTTCCGCAGCAGGAGGCCCCATGCTTCTCGATCTGACCACCGTCATCGCCCCGGATCATCCTGCCTTGATCTGGGCCCGGCAGCAAGACAATGCCCACATAGCACTGGGTCATGTGGGCACGCACCTGGATGTCTATGAATGCCGCCACATCCCGCTGGAGGCCTTCCGCTGCCCGGGGGTGCTGGCGGATGTGCGACACACGGACGAAGCCGGTCTTGCGGATGTGGATCTGGACGCCATCCCGGCCCGGGCCTTCGTCCTTTTTCGCACCGGCCGGATCGAACGCCATGCCTACGGGGAACCCGCCTATTTCCATGACCATCCCCAGCTAGCCCCGGAGCTCATCGACGCCTTGCTGGCCCGACGAATACGTTTCATCGGTATCGACGGTCCCGGCATCCGCCGTCACGCGGAACACGAGCAGGTGGACAGGCACTGCGAACGCCACGGTGTGCATGTCATCGAAAATCTTTGCGGCCTCGGCGATTTGATGCCGGGCAAGCCCTTCACGGTCTTCACCTTCTGGCAAGATGACCCGCAACGTACTGGCCTGCCCTGCCGCGTCATCGCCGAGCAGGACGTCATCATTTAGACAGGCCGCAACAATTTGCCGTGATACACCGGGACAAAGGTATGAAGGCCCCTGCGTCAACGGTCGATAATGCTCCGCCTGTTTCTTTCCCGGCAGAGTATCGCCGCCGGTCTGCGCCATCACCCCATGTCCGGGGAACGTCCCCCATAGAACAGGAAAACTTTTCCCCAAAAGGGAAAGCCTCCACATGGTCACTAGTGTGCCGCAATGGTGCCCAGATCAGCCCGTACAGAATAAAAGGGACTCTGTCTCCCCAGACACGAGTCCCTCAGCTTCATTTCCTTCCTCATATACCCCACAGCGGGAAGCACGTCCCGGAAGAGTCCGTGGAGGACGGCCCCTATCCTTCCTTCTGCCCTAGCATTTAGTCATCCATGTCCCCCAGCTTTCCTTGCGGGCCACATAGAGCAGGTGTTCCATATCCTGCCCGTAATAATGCTTGCTGAAGCGTCCGCACAGTTCCATACCATTGCGCCGGGCCACCGCCAGAGAAGGCGTATTATCGTCTCTGATGCACGAAAAGACTTCCGGCACACCCAGTACGTCAAAAGCGAATTCCATGCACGCACGGGCCGATTCTGTGGCATATCCGCGGTGCCAGTAGTTCTTTGCCAGCAGATAGCCAACTTCCGGGACCTGCAAGGTCCGAGGCGTGGCATCGATACGCGCGCTGAGCAACGCGGAAGGGCCCGCCTCTTCTCCGGCCGGAGCTTGTCCGCCCTCCTCACCATCAGCCGCAGCGGTACAGGCCGTCACCCCCGCACAATCCTGCAGGGTGATGCCGCACTGGCCGATCATTTCGCCCGTTTCCCGCAGCTCCACGGCCAGGGCACCGTATCCCGGCACCACATAGCGGGCCTGCTGGCGCCGCAGCCAGTCCCAGACTTCCCTGTCACTGAAGGCATGCCCGTAGGCATACATCACCCCGGGATCCTGCAGGTAACGGCACAGGGCCGGGAAATCCGCATCCGTCATGGGACGCAGGCAACAACGTTCCGTCATGATCTCCAGCATCGATCCAGCTCCATCAGTAATATCTTGCGGAGGGCAAAGTGCCCTGTTCTTGTCCGCTTGTCCACAAGGATTTCAGGAAATTTTCCAACAGGGAGCCAAGGGCCCAGAAAAAAATCGTTGCATTACTCCGGCAGCCCGCAACGCCATCTGCCTGATCCGGTACGGCCCGCGATCCCTTGTCTGCCTCGCCCTCACCGCAGCTCCATTGTGCTCGCGTATGGCCTTACGGAATGCCGGTCATCCGGCCTCACCGCAGATTCTTCCATCCTCGCACAGACTCACCGGCAA
>NZ_JBNPKS010000007.1:0-105116 GCF_050313065.1 Desulfovibrio sp. SGI.230
TCAGGCCGGTATGGCAGGTCCCCGTCTGGCGGACACAGGGCATGGCATCGTGCGCTGCCGTCGGGCGAGGCTTTGGGGACAAGGTGGCATCTTAGCCGCCGTCCGGCCCGGACGCAATGGCCGGGTTTGCGGAAGGAAATACGGCAGGGATGCCGGGGCCGCTCTTCCTGCCGGAAGGTCCATGAACTTCCCCCTAAAAAACAAGAAAGCCTGTGTCCCCGGAGGGACACAGGCCGTGAAAGCGCGTTTGGGGAAGGATGGGGGGAGTTTGAGGGGGGAAGGGAACCGCCTTTGTGCGCTAGCCAAAGGGGTTCCCTTCCCCCCTCAACAAAATCACTCTTGCAGAGCCTGACGCGCTACCGCGGCGCGCGGTCGGGCAGGCTGGCCACCAGATCGGCGTCGGCGGGCAGGAAGGGCAGGTCACGGGCCTGGGCGGGCGTGACCCAGCGCAGCTCCTGACGTTCCTGGGCGCAGGGCGTGCCGTCGAAAGCGGTGACGTGGAAGAAGTGCAGCTGCACGTGCAGGTCGCGCTCGGCGTAGTCGTGCTCCACGATCTGCCAGAGCCGGCAGGCGCGCACGCTGATGCCCAGCTCCTCACGCAGCTCGCGGCAAAGGGCCTGCTCGGCGGTCTCGCCGGGTTCGAGCTTGCCGCCGGGGAACTCCCAGTAACCGGCCATGGGCTTGCCTTGCGGGCGCAGGGCGGCCAGCAGGTGGTCGTCCTGCCAGATGATGCCGCCGGCCACGACGATGGAGGTCATGCCAGATCCCCCATGCTGTCGATGTCGGCGCGCTTGGCTTCGATGGCGGCGATCTGTTCTTCCAGGGCGGCCATGTCTTCCATAAGGCGTTCGGTCAGGTCGCGCAGCTCGTTGAAGCGCTTGAGCAGCTCGGTGGAGCGGGCGCCGTCGGCGTAGACGGCCGGATCGGCCAGCTGGGTCTCCACGTCGGACTGTTCGTTCATGGCCTTTTCCAGCTCGCCTTCCAGCGCGGCGTATTTCTGCTGCAGGGGCTTGAGCTCCTTGTGCAGGGCGTTGCGGCGCTCGGCCTGCTCGCGCTTGAGGCGCTTCTGCTCCTCGCGGGAGAGGTTGGCGCGGGGCGCGTTGTCGGGCTTCTCGGCCTTGTTGGAGGCGTTGAGGCTGGGGCTGACGCTGCCGCTTTCCAGCGCGGCACGGCGGGCCGTGTCGTAGCTGGCGAAGTCGGGGTAGACGGTGATGCCTTTCTCGTCCAGGGCCCAGGCCTCGGCGCCCACCTGCGAGAGCAGCCAGCGGTCGTGGGCCACCATGAGCAGAGTGCCGTCGAACTTCTGCAGGGCCGTGCCCAGGGCCTCGCGGCTTTCGAGGTCCAGATGGTTGGTGGGTTCGTCCAGCAGCAGGAAGTTGCAGCGCTTGAGGAACAGGCTGGCCAGCACCAGGCGGCTCTTTTCACCGCCGGAGAGCTTGCTCACCTGCCGGTCGAAGTATTCCTGCCCCAGCAGGAAGAGGCCCAGCACGCTCATGAGCTCTTCTTCGGTGGTGCGGGGGTCGGACAGACGCCGGATCTCGCCCAGCACGGTGGTGTCCGGGCGCAGGGTGTCCATCTGGTGCTGGGTGTAGTAGCCCAGGCGCATCTGGGGCGCGGTGACCACGTTGCCGCCGCAGCGTTCCAGGGTCCCGGCCAGCAGCTTGAGCAGGGTGGACTTGCCGCAGCCGTTGTGGCCCACCAGCGCCACGCGCTGGCCGTTGTACAGGGTGAAGGTCAGCGGCGGCCACATCTGCTTGCCGTCCGGGAAGTGGAAGGCCAGATCGGCGGCGGCAAGGGCCACCTTTTCCATGTGCGGGGCTTCGGGCCAGGTGAAGTTCAGTTCCTTGCGCTTGGGCTCGGGACGGTAATCTTCCAGCTCTTTTTCCAGCTTTTTGGCCATCTTCTGGCGCGAACCGGCCTGACGGGCCTTGGTGGCCTTGGCGCGGAAGCGTTCCACAAAGGCCATCTTGCGGGCCAGTTCGTCCTGCAGGGCCTTGGCCTCGCGTTCGCGCTGGGCGTTGTATTCTTCCTGAAGGGAGAGGAACTGGGTGTAGGTGGCCTTGCGGAAGACCGGGCGGGACAGGCCCAGATAGAGCACGTGCGTGCCCACGCGGTCCATGAACACGCGGTCGTGGGCCACGAAGACCAGAGCGCCCTTGAAGTCCATGAGGAAGGACTCCAGCCATTCCACGGCTTCCATGTCCAGATGGTTGGTGGGTTCGTCCAGCAGCAGCACGTCGGCCCCGGCGGTGAGCACGCGGGCCAGCTTGGCGCGTTCGCGCCAGCCGCCGGAGAGCTCGCGCAGGGTGCGCAGCCACTTGCTTTCGGCAAAGCCCAGACCGGAGAGCACGGCCTTGGCGCGGTGCTCGGGATTGTAGCCGTGGGTGGCTTCCAGCTCGGCCTGGCGGTGCATGAGCTGGGTCAGGCGCGCCTCGTCCTTCTGCTGGGCGGCCTCTTCCCATTTGGCCCAGAACTCGTTCCAGTCATGGAGCACGTCCAGCACATAGGTCAGCAGGGGCGTGTCCAGGGCCTCTTCGGAAAGCTCCTGTTCCACGAAGCCCAGGCGGCAGCCCCTGGGCAGGATGACACGGCCGCCGTCGGCGGGTTCCACACCGGCCAGCAGGCGGAGGAGGGTGGATTTACCGGTCCCGTTGGGGCCGCAGACGCACAGACGCACGCCGGAATCCACTTCCAGCGAGAAATTGTTGAAGATGTCCCGTCCGCCAAAGGACTTGGACAGTTCCTGGATGGTTATTTTCACAGCAGGCCCTCGCGCCTGTAGCCTTCCACGGCTTCTTGCATGCCCTGGTCGAGCGTGAGGGCGGGGGCATAGCCGAGTTCCTCGCGCAGGCGCGACGCGTCGCAGGTCCAGCCGGACTGGCGGGCTTCGCGGTATTTGTCCAGATTCCAGTTGGGGGCGCGGCCCTTGCGTCCCAGCGCGGCCAGCAGGCTGCCGCCCAGGGTGGACAGCAGCGCGGTCAGGCCCAGGAAGCAGAGGGGCAGGCGCAGGATGCAGGCCTTTTTGCCCATGGCCCGGGCCATGGCGCGGTAAAAGTCGGCCATGGCGTAGCAGCCGCCGTCATTGACGTGATAGACGCCGTGCGCTTCGGGGCGGCAGCAGCAGACGATGGCGCGGCCCACGTCGCGACCATGCACGGCCGAGACCGGGAAGCGGCGGAACATGCCGGGCGTGACGGCCACGCCGTAGCGCAGGCCCTGGAACACGGGCAGCAGGCCGCGGTCGCCGGAGCCGTAGATGATGGGCGGCCGCAGGGTGACCATGCGCTCGCCCAGGGCACGGCCCAGGATCTGTTCCACCATGAGCTTGGACCAGCCGTAGGCGGACACGGGCGCGCCGGGGGCGTCGTCGCCCCTGCCGGCGGGCGTGTCGCAGGGGCCGCTGGCGGCCAGACTGGAGACCAGCACCATGCGCTGCGGGGCCTGGCCCTGCGCGTCGAGGCGCTGCCAGGCCGTGGCCAGGGCGCGGGCGGCCTCGCTGTTGGCGCGCAGATAGTCCTGCCAGCCCAGACCGAAGAGCAGGGCGGCCATGTGGATGCAGATGTCCTGGCCGCGCAGGGCTTCTTCCAGCCCGGCGCCGCTGCGCAGGTCGGCGCGGACAACCTCCACCCCGGCGGGCAGATGGTCGCGGCGGGACGTGGCGCGGGTGATGCAGGTGACGCGGGCCCCGGCAGCCACCAGCTGGGGCAGCAGGTGACGGCCCACGAAGCCGGTGCCGCCGGTGACGACGACCTTTTTGCCGTCCAGCCAGGGAGCGGGCATGCCCAGGGGAGTATCGGCGCTATGGCTCATGACACGATCTCCTTGCGGTACAGGCGGTAACGTTTTGTGATCCGCCCGGAAAAGTCTTCGATGAGGTCATTGACGGCCATGTTGTCCTCCAGAACCCACGAGCCTTCCACCTGGCAGAACTCGGGATGGCGGCGGGCCTGTTCCAGCATGTAGTCCAGCAGGAGCAGGGGCAGGCCCAGCAGGCGGAACTCTTCGCGGATGCCGAAGAGGATCATGCGGTACTTGCCGCGCATCTCGCCGCGCGCCTGCCAGTAATGCCACAGGGCGCTCAGGCCCAGCTTGCCGTTGAGGCGCTTGAGCAGGGGATTGAAGTCCGGCAGGGCCACCATGCCCGCGGCGGGCTCGCCGTCATGGAAGAAGAGGACGAAGAAATCGGGGTTGAGCAGGCCCTTGAGCTCCTTCACCAGCACGTCGGCCTCGCCGTCGGAAAGGGGCGCGAAGCCCCAGTTGCCGGCCCACGAGATGCGGTAGAGGTCCAGCATGATGCGGATGTCCTCGGTGAGGGTGGCCTTGGAGGAGACGCGGCAGGTGAAGCGCTCCTGCTCCTTGAGGTGACGGATCTCGTCCTTGAGCCAGTCCTCCACCCGCAGCTTGTCGCGCTCGATGAGGTAGGCGAACAGGTCCTGCTCCTTGCGCATGTGCCAGGATTCCAGCAGGGCGGGATAGTAGGGCGGGTTCCAGGGCATCATGAGCGCGGGGGCCTCGTCGAAGCCGTCCACCAGCATGGCGCAGGTGTAGTTGGTGGACGGATTGAGGGGCCCGCGCATGAAGGCCATGCCCTGGCGGCGCAGCCAGTCATGGGCGGCCTGCAGCAGGGCGTGGGCGGCCTCGCGGTCATCTTGGCATTCGAAGAAGCCGAAGGCCCCGCAGCGTTCGCCGGCATAGGCGTTGTATTTTTCGTCCACGATGGCCGCGATGCGGCCCACGGGGCGGCCGTCGCGCAGGGCCAGGAACAGTTCGCGCCGGGCGGTTTTCCAGAAGGGATGCTCGCCGGGCGAGAGCAGCTCGCGGTCCTGCTTTTTCAGGTTGGGCACCCAGAGGGAATCCGGCGTGTAGATGCTCCAGGGCAGTTCGACGAAGCGGTCCAGGTCTTCCGCAGTGTTGACGGGGATGATGCTCAGTTCTGCCACGCGGGCCTCCATGGAGCAGACTTGCAGGGGCTGCCGTACCCTGTTGCGGTTGGATCTTCGGGGCTGGCCGGGCCGTCCCGGCAGGCGTCGGGGCGCGGGAGCAAGGCCGGGACGGGGCGCAGTGCCCCGGACAAAAAACACCGCGCGGGAGAGCGCCTTACGGTACCCTCCCGCACGGGAAAAGGAGCGGACGTGCGTTAGGCCGTCTTCAGGGAGCCGCGCAGCTCGTCCAGGCTGGTCACACCCAGCTGGCGGCAGACGGCGGGCAGTTCCTTGACGATCTCGAAGGCGCGGTCGGGGCTGATGAAGTTGGCCGTGCCGATCTGGACGGCATGGGCACCCACCAGGATGAACTCCAGTACGTCTTCGGCGGAGCAGATGCCGCCCAGGCCGATGACGGGGATGTCCACGGCCTTGCAGACCTGCCACACGCAGCGCAGGGCCACGGGCTTGATGGCCGGGCCGGACAGGCCGCCGATGACATTGGCCAGGCGGGGCTTGCGCCGGGCCACGTCTACGGCCATGCCCGAAAGGGTGTTGATGCACGAGATCATGTCCGCACCGGCGTCCTGCACGCTGCGGGCCATGAGGGCGATGTCCGTGACATTGGGCGAAAGCTTGATGATGAGCGGCTTGTTGGGGGCCGCGTCACGGGCGGCGCGGGTGACGGCCGCGGCCAGCTTGGGGTCCTGCCCGAAGAGGATGCCGCCGCTCTTGACGTTGGGGCAGGAGACGTTCACTTCCAGCGCGGCCACGCCTTCCTCTTCATTGAGGCGGGCGGCCAGCTCGCCGAATTCGGCGGGGGAGGTGGCGTAAAGGTTGGCGATGACGGGCAGATGCTGCCAGGGCAGGCGGGGGAGCTTTTCCTTGCAGAAGGCTTCCACGCCGTCGTTCTGCAGGCCCACGGCATTGAGCATGCCGGCCGTGGTCTCCACGATGCGCGGGCAGGGGTTGCCGTCGCGGGGCAGCAGGGACAGGCCCTTGACGATGATGCCGCCCAGGCTGGTCAGGTCGCCGTAGGGGGCGAATTCCATGCCGTAACCGAAGGTGCCGGAAGCCGTGAGCACCGGGTTCTTGAGGTGCAGGCTCTGCGTGGGCCCCTTGAGGGTGACGGAAAGATCCATAGAGTGCTGGTTCATGCTGTCCCCCGGCCTAGAGCTCGATCTGGTTGGCCCAGAACACGGGGCCGTGGTTGCAGGTCTGGACAAGGCCGTTGCGCTTGTCGGCCACGGGCCATTCCTCGGTGGTGCGGGTCACGCAGCCAAGGCAGGCGCCCACGCCGCAGGCCATGCGGTTTTCCAGCGAGAGCTGCACGCGGGCGTTGAGCTCACGGGCGAAGCCGTGCACGGTCTTGAGGAAAGGCAGGGGGCCGCAGGCCAGGATCAGGCCTTTCTGCTCGGCGTATTCGCGCATGCGTTCCTGGATGGTGAAGATGAAGTTGTCCAGGTCGCCGGGCACGGTCTCGCGCAGGCTGTCCAGGGGCACATGCTCGTTGATGCTGTCCACGGGGTAGCAGCTCAGCGGCTCGCGATGGCCAAAGAGCATGGTCACGTTCCACGGCTTGGGGTGCTCGCTCACATAGCCCACGAAGGGCACGATGCCCATGCCGCCGGCCAGCAGCAGGGTGGGGGTGTCGGGCTCCATGGCGAAGCCGTTGCCCAGGGGCCCCCAGACGCGCACGGTGTCGCCGGCCTTGAGTTCGGCCATGCGACGGGTGCCGCGCCCCACGACCTGGAAGAAGCAGATCAGGTGGCGGGAAGTCATGTGGCAGATGCCGAAGGGACGGGCCCAGGGCATCTCGAGACCGAACGACGTGGGCCGCACCATCACGAACTGGCCGGGACGCCACGACGGCCAGTCGGGGCGGGTGAGGCGCAGGGCGAAGAAGCGGCTTTCCTGGCCGGTCTGGCCGAAGGGGACCAGATCCAGCACCGTAAGTAGGCAGGAGCTAGGTTGTGTCATCGCGCAAGTATAGGAGCTTGTGCCGGAGCGGTCAACATTCCGGGCCCGTCAGAAGCGGCCGGAAGGCGTTTTTTTCTGCCTGCGCCGCAAGCCGGGAAAAGCGCAGGCAAAAAGGCTCGGTCATGCCCCGGGGAGAGCCTGCGTCAGGGGGGCGGACGGCGGGCGTCCGGGCTGCGGGATGCTTTGCATATCCGTCCCGGCGGCGGTGTGGGAAGGGTGCGGAAAATCGTTTCGATTTCAGCGTGTTGCGACGCACCATGCCGCACGGTCGGCAAAAAGGGCGCTGCACTGCCGGAGCACTGCAGGATAACTGTGTAATTTTTCACACGAAAATTGTCAGTACAGACGCGCCGTCACATCTTCCCTTTTGCCATGATGCCCGCTATAGTCAGGTTTCTTTTGGGGCCGGGCCGGAATGATGCTGCTGCAGACCCCGTATAGCCTTTGATTTGCCCTGCATGGAGAATTGAGCATGAGCAAGAAGTTGACTGTTGCCGTTGTGGGCGCCACGGGCGCCGTGGGCCGTGAAATGCTGAAAACCCTGCACGATCGCCAGTTCCCGGCCACGGAAGTGCGTGCTTTCGCCTCGGCCCGTTCCGCCGGGACCAAGGTGCCTTTCGGCGATGACGAGCTGGTGGTGCAGGAACTGAAGGAAGATGTCTTCGAAGGTATCGACATCGCCATCTTCTCCGCCGGCGGCAGCACTTCCGAAAAATTCGCTCCCCATGCCGCCCATGCCGGCTGTGTGGTGGTGGACAACTCCTCCCAGTGGCGCATGGACGACCGCTGCCCCCTGGTCGTCCCCGAAGTGAACCCCGAACACCTGGAAGGCCATCAGGGCATCATCGCCAACCCCAACTGCTCCACCATCCAGATGCTGGTGGCCCTCAAGCCCATCCATGACGCCGTGGGCATCAAGCGCATCGTGGTCTCCACCTATCAGGCCGTGTCCGGTACCGGCCAGAAGGGCCTGGAAGAACTGGAACGCCAGACCCGCGACCTGTTCAACATGCGCGAGCCCGAAAACAAGGTCTATCCTTACCGCATCGCCTTCAACGTGCTGCCGCACATCGACGTCTTCCTGGAGAACGACTACACCAAGGAAGAAATGAAGATGGTCAACGAGACCGTGAAGATCTTCAACGATCCCACGGTCAAGGTGACCGCCACCTGCGTGCGCGTGCCCGTGTTCTACTGCCATGCCGAGTCCGTGAACATCGAGACCCGCAAGAAGATGACCGCCAAGGAATGCCGCATCCTGCTCTCGCAGGCCCCCGGCGTGCGCGTCTTCGACAACCCGCGCGAAAAGATGTACCCCATGCCCGCCTACTGCGTGGGCGACGACGAGACCTATGTGGGCCGCATCCGCGAGGACGAGACCATCGAGAACGGCCTGAACCTCTGGATCGTGGCCGACAACGTGCGCAAGGGCGCGGCCCTCAATGCCGTGCAGATCGCCGAGGAACTGCTCAAGCGCGATCTGGTGCGCGTGCCCGACAAGAACGTTTTCATGTCCTAGTCCGCAGCGACAGGATACGGACAGCAGAGGGGGAGGGGCCCGTTCCCGCCGTGGCGGGGCAGGTCCTTCCCCCTGCTTTTTGCCCTGCGGCGCGCAGGCGCGGGCGTGATCCCCGGCAGCGGGGCAAGGTATTCCCCGCCGCTGCCGTTCGTGCTAGAAAAAGACGTTTCACCGGCGACAGCCGCCGGCAGGGGCCCTGCCCCCGATCAGCAACCACAACAGGCCGCTCCCGCGCGGGAGGGCCTTTCGCGGGGATGCCATGAAGATTCTGGATGCCGATGCCTGGATGGCGGCCCTGATGGCCGCGGCCCGGCCCGGGGCCGACAAGATCCTGGCCTTTTACGATGCGCGTGTGGACGCCGTCTGCCGTGACGCGCGCTGTCTGCTCCTGCCCCTGGACGACCACATGTGCCACCGGGGCGATGCCCTGTTCGAGAGCCTGTGCTACCGCGAGGGCCGCATCTTTGCCCTTGAGGAACACCTGGCCCGCCTGCGCGACGGCAGCCGCGCCCTTTCCCTTCTGCCGCCCTGTTCGTGGGACGAACTGCGTGCCCGCATCCTGGACGTGGCCCGCGCTTCGGGCACCGATCATGGCGACATCCGCGTGCTGGTGGGCCGCGGGCCCGGCGGTTTCGGCGTCTCGCCCGAGGAGTGCCCGCAGTCCAGCCTCTACATCGTGGCCCTGCGCAAGGCCCTGCCCACGGAAGCCTTTTACGAGAAGGGCCTCACGGCCTTTGCCAGCGCCATCCCGCCCAAGCAGGAATATCTGGCCCGCATCAAGAGCACCAACTATCTGCCCAACGTCTTTATGGCCGCCGAGGCCCGGCAGCGGGGCATGGACGTGGCCGTGACCTTTGACGAGGACGGCCATCTGGGCGAGGCTGCCATCGCCAATGTGGGCATCGTGGATGCCGAAGGCCGCCTGTGCTGTCCCGAAGGGCGCCGCATCCTGCCCGGCACCTCCATGCTGGCCGCCCGCAAGATCGCGCCGCAGCGCCTGCCCGTGGTGGAACGCCCCATCCGCCGCGAAGAGATCTTCACGGCCCGCGAGATGCTGCTCTTTACCAGCGCCAGCCTGTGCGTGGGCATCAGCCACTTCGAGGGCCGTCCCATTGGCCAGGGCCCTGACGCCGGCCGTCCCGGCCCCGTGGCCCGCTGGCTGCGTGACGCCCTGCTGGAACACATGCTGGCTACCGGCACGCCGTTCTAGGGGGCACCGGAGGGCCGCCGATCTTTAGGAGGGACACAGAAAGCTTATGCGCTTGGAGCAGCTTGAATTTTTTTTGGCAATAGTGCGTTTCGGGTCCTTCAGCATGGGAGCGGAAAACCTGCATGTCAGCCAGCCTGCGTTGAGCAAAGCGATCAAACTGCTTGAAGGAGAGCTGGGGGTGCGTCTTTTTTCCCGCGTTGCGGGAGGCGCAGCCCTTACTCCAGAGGGACGGGAACTGCTCCCCTTGATCCAGGATGTCATGGGGAGTGTGGCGACCCTGCACAAAAAAGCAGGCCTCCTGAGTGCCCGGCAGTGCGGCCCCCAGCAGGAAGGACGGATCATCGTCTATTCCGGCCCGACGATCATGGACACTTTTTTGTATGCAGGGCTCAAAAAGTTTACGACACTTTATCCAAAGACAGACATCTGTCTTGAATTGACAGGGAAAGAAGAACTGCTTTCCATGAATTTGTCGACATGTGAGGGCGTTATCATTTATGTGAATACGAATAATGAAATGGATGGCATGATAGCTGCTTCTGGAATGAACTGTGATATTCTTTTCAGTGATAAACGGTCTGTAGTTGTGGGTAAAAGATCTCCTCTGGCAACGAATAAAATAGTGAATATAGAGGATGTTCTTGATTATCAGCAAATATTCCCCTACAATAAATTTGGACAGACAGAGCATTATATGAAGACGGTTGGCCGTACAAAGCCAATAGATGTTCTTATGTATACCAATAATGTAAGTACGATAAAGGATGAGCTTTCAAGGAATAAAAACGCAGTTCATATAGCAAATAATATACTGGCAAAAAAGAATTTTTCTGGAGATAATGAATATATCGTTATTCCAATAAAAAATGTAAAAAGTAAATTTTTTGCTCTTTATAACAAAAATTGCAGGAATGCTGAGCAAATCAGCAGGCTCGTTTCCGTCATCAAAGACATGATGCGGCAATAAGATATATGGCAGGCTGCCGTAAGGCGACCTGCCATATATCTTTAGAACATACCACCGTTCACATTTATATTCTGCCCGACGATATAGCTGCATTCCTCCGAAGCCAGGAAGCTGATGACAGCTACCTGTTCTTCGACGGTAGACATGCGGTTGAGGGCGATCCCCATCACCATGCGGGCTGCCGTATCCTGGTTTTTGGCGGCGAAACCGCTCATATATTGTGTGGCTACGGATCCGGGTGAGACACTGTTGACCACGACACCCGCCGGCGCCACTTCGGCGGCCAGGCTGCGCGAAAATGCCACGACGCCGCCCTTGCCGGCGCTGTAGTTGGGACTGTGCGGACTGCGGTTGCTGACACCTGCTGAGGAAGCGACATTGACGATGCGTCCGTAGCCCTTGTCTTCCATGATGTTCAGGGCTTCCCGACAGCAGTAGAACACGCTGTTCAGGTTGGTCCGGATACTGGCCTCCCATTCCTCGTCCGACATGTTGCGCGTGATCCCCAGAGATTCCTTGGGGCCGGGATTGGTCCACATGGCAAGGTAGCGATCCCTGTCGGCGGGCACGCGTCTGGGCATCCCGGCATTATTGACGAGGATGTCCAGCGTCCCGAAGGTCTCCAGGACCTGGCGGAACATGGCCTTGACCTGGGAGCTGTCCGCCACGTCGCACTGCACGCCCAGCACATGCCGGCTGATCTGGCGGAACCGGGCCTGGGCCTGGGCGATCTTGTCCGGATCCCGGCCGCAGAAAGCGACCTTGCCTCCCTCGCGCAGAAAGCATTCCACGATGCCTGCGCCGATACCCGTACTTCCTCCTGTCACAAGGGCGACTCTGTTCTCAAATCGCATGGTACCTCCCCTGAAGGATGGCTTATGAAAATTCTGTGCGTTCGATGATCTCGTTTTGCAGCATGGGGGTCAGCTCCGTGAAATAGGCGCTGTAGCCGGCAACACGGACGATGATGTCCCTGTAGCTGTCGGGATCGTCCCGTGCGGCGATGAGGGTCTTTTGGTTGATGACATTGAACTGGACATGCCACAGCCGCAGGTCACACCAGCTGCGGATGAAGGCGATCAGTCTTTCCGTGCCTTCCTCTCCCTTGACCAGGGCCGGCGTGAGCTTGATGTTGAGCAGCCAGGCGGCCCTTTCACTGTAGCCTTCATTCTTGGCAGCCTTGTTGGACAGCAGGACCGCCGTAGGACCGTTGTTCCCCTGGCCGTGGGCGGGACTCGTCCCTTCGGAAAGGTAGACGCCTGCCTTGCGGCCGTCGGGAGTGGCGCCGATGACGGCGCCTGAGGGCACATGGCTGGTGATGGGCACCAGCCGGCTGGAAAAGGACTCGCCATGCAGCCCCTTGTGCTGGTGGAGGTAGGCGCAGATGATCTCGTCCAGTTCCTTGCCGACGGCGTCGGCATAGGCATCATTACGTCCGAATTTGGGCGCGCTGCGGAGTGCCTCCCGGAGGGCCTCGTGCCCTTGGAAATCATCGTCGAGGGCTTGCAGCAACTCCTTCATGGTGATGGCCCTGCTGTCGAACACCAGCTTTTTGATGGCGGTGACGGAGTCCACCAGCGTGGCGAATCCGACCTGATCGACGAAGATCTCGCGGAAGCTGTCAGGGACGTATTGGTGGATGTCACAGGCTGCCTCGCGGCAGGGACGGACGAGCAAAGAGCAGAAGGGGGCCGCCAGGTAGCGGGGCTTCACCTGGTCGGCGATCATCTGCTGGATGAGCGTGTGGCGCAGGGCGTGTTCATACTGGGTACGCAGGGCGGCAAAGAATTCCTGAAAGCTGTGAAAAGCCAGCGGGTCTCCGGTGGACGGGCCGACACGCCGGTCTCCCAGTTTCCTGAGCCGCCCATCCCGCAGGGTCATCTCGACCAGGGCCGCAAGGTTGATCCTGCCGCAGCCGTTGACATAGGTCTCTCCCTCTACCCGGGCTTCGACGCAGCCGGCACAGGCATAGTCGAGGGCCTGCTGCCTGCTGGCCCCCTTGGCCATATACAAGGGGATGATCTCTTCATCGTTGAACAGCTTGGGGAACCCCTGGCCTTCCTTGATAAGGTCGGCGCAGGCCGCAAGGAGGTCGTGAGGCGTTCCCGCGTGGATGCGTACCGCAAGGTCGGGATAGGTGGAGGGCATGGCATGGCGGGTCTCGAGGATCAGCCAGGTCAGGTCGTTGGTGCCGTCCTTGCCGTCTTTGCCCAGGCCGCCGATGGTGACGGCTTCGAAATGCGCATAGGCTTCATAGACCTTGCCGGATGTGGCATCGGTCTTCACGTTGGGGCAGCAGGCAAAATTGAGCCAGTAACATTCCAGAAGTTCCCGTGCCTGGTCCCTGTCCAGACGGCCGGCCTCCAGGTCGCGCTTGTAATAGGGGTGCAGGTTCTGGTCCATGCGGCCGCTGCTGAGGGAGGTGCCGCAATCCTGCTCGAGACGGGCGAACATGATGACGAACCATTGCAGCTGCAGGGCCTGCCAGAACGTTTCCGGGGGATCATGGCGCAGGTGCAGGCAATTGGCGGCAATGGTCGCCAGCTCGGTCCTGCGGACAGGATCGCTCTCCTGCTGCGCCAGCCGCTCGCATTCCCTGCCGTAACGTTCCATGATGGTCTGCAAGGCCTGTATCACGACAAGCATGCTGTCCCAGAAGAGACCTCGGGTCACCAGCTGGGCCGGATCTGCGGAGCAAAGGTCGCGTTTTTCCCGGGCCTCGCGGTAAAAGCTGTCCAGTCCGCGTCGCAGGATGGTCGCATAGTCATGACTGTAGTTGAGACTGGAGCGGGCCGTTGTCGTCGTCGCAAGGATGAATTGCTGCCTGGTATAATTTGTCTCGTCTTCTCCATAGATGAAGCGGCGTGTCTCGTGCGGCAGGGCCGTTACGAAGGCCTTGGCGTAGTTCCTTTCCTTCCAGAAAGGATAGATCTCTTCCATGATGATCTTGTAGTCATCCGGGGGCACGCTGAAGGGGCTGGCCTTGCGCAGATGGGCATCTTTAAGGTCGGGCAGGGCCGAAGCTTCCAGCTCAGGATAGAGGATGCTGCGGCGTCCGTCCTGTCCGGTCATCCTGCCTACGATGAGGTCATCCGGGCCGATGACCACCGGGATGTTCTGCGCCACATGCAGCAAGGCCAGGGCCCAGCGCAAGGGCAGGAACATGCCCTCGGTCTGCCGGAAGGACTGCGTAAAAAGCAGCCCTCTGTGGATGTCCATGACGACAGGCTGAGACCTGAGGCGTTCATGGATGCGCCAGGTCCGCGGGCGGTGCCGGCGGGGGATCGTCCCTTCGGCGTGCCATGCTTCCTGGGCCGAATAACAGCAGGTATCCATAACGGGCTCCTGGTTTACATGAGACCGATAAGCATCCAGTAAGGAATGCAGATGAACATGAGTCCAAGGAAGCACAGCACGGTACGGATGACGTTCATCTTGATGAATTCCTTCATGGTCATCATGCCGAACGAGTAGACCACCAGATAGGCAACGTATTCATACGGGAAGACCAGTGCCTCGATGCCGTGCAGGATGGTATAGACGAAAACGCGGGGATCGGTGCCTATGCCGGCCGCGATCTCGCAGAGCGGGACGGTGAGGGTCGACATGATGGCCAGGGGCGTCATGACGAAATTCAGCAGGAAGGTGAGCAGATAGATGAATCCCAGCTGGGAAAATGTCTCCATGGAGTTGAAAACGGGCAGGGAAAGTCCGGCAATGAGCTTGCCGATATTCAGCGATGTGGCCACGGTGCCGATGCTGATGCAGGAGGCCATAAAGAAGATCATGCTGTAATTGACCTTCTTTATGCTGCCCTTGGCTGTGCTGACATTGATGCCGGGCATGAAGAAAAGCCAGGGGAAGAACAGGAAGCCCCAGTAGGTCGCCATACCGTGCAGAGGAGACGTGAGCAGATAGGCGAGCAGGAGGAAGAGGACGACGATGGCCTTCTTTTCCTTGACGGTGATGGGGCCCAGCTCCTGCAGCCGGGCCAGTGCGTACTCGCTGCCGCCGCTGAGCTCGTCACTGGGCTTGTACATCTTGATGAAAAGCAGGAGCAGGATGATGCAGAACAGGGCTACGGGCCATTGATGCAGGAGGGCATCCACCATGGTGATGTCGAAGCCGGGCACGACGATGCGCGCCTGTGACGAGATCATGGCGAACGCTGCCGGATTGTAGATGAAGGTGCGCACCGCCAAAGTGCCGAGGATGACCGACATCATCAGGGCAGAGCTCGTCTTGCCCTTCTCCAGATTCAGGGCGTTGCAAATGCCGAAGATGAGCGTCCCCATGATGACATACGCGAAGCCGAAGGTGATGAAGCTCAGGATCACACCGGCGATGAAACTGCCTATCATGAGTCCCTTGAAACTGCCTCCGACACGGTAGATGCAGTAATAGGCGATCCTGCGCAGCAGTCCCACTTCTTCAAGGGCATTGGCGAAAACAAAGGCGCCGAACACCATGAAGACCGTCGTATTGGTAAAGCCGGAAAATGCTGTGTTGAAATTTGCCACACCAAAAAAGGCCCAGCATGCCGGCATAAGTATGGCTGGTATGATATTGTCAAAAAATTCAAATGCGATAACAAGTAAAAAGAATATAGTGATAACAGAAAACTTCTTTACCGTATCGGTATATAGTTCATTTGAAGGTATTATCAGCAAAATTAAAGGAATAAGTATGGTTATGATCCACTTTATCAGTGATACCCTGTTCACACTTGCACCGTGATTTGTTGACATGATATCCTCCTGAACTATGAAGCATATGACATGTATACAATAAATATACGTTTATGATTTGTTCGAAATCAAATGGTAATTATTCATAATGGGCAAGAGCATTATAACTTGCCGTTATAATGTTCACCGGTATCTTTTTTGAGATACTCGCGTCAGCTGGTGTGCTTCTTTGGAGAGCAGAGGAGGGAGAACAAGGGGCTTTTGCTCTTGTCTGGACGCCGGGCGGGATGTTTTTTATACAGGAAAGGCCCCGTGCGGGCTTTTTTCCTGTTTTTGCCATGACATGCCGCCGGAGCACGCCGGGGCATCCACTCTTTCCAAGGAAGACGCCATTGAAATGCAAGATCTGCAAGGCGACGGCCGTGGTGGCCCTGCGCAGCCACAACGCCGCCTTCTGCCCCGACTGTTACCTCAAGTTCTTTGCCCGTCAGGTGGAAAAGGGCATCGAAGGCCAAAAGCTCTTCACCCGTGACGAACGCATCCTGGTGGCCCTTTCGGGCGGCAAGGATTCGCTGGCCCTGATGCTGGAGCTTTCCCGGCAGGGCTATGACGTCACCGGCCTGCATATCGACCTGGGCATCCCGGAATCCTCGCCCGTGGCCCGCGGCGTGGTGGAGCGCTTTTGCGCCAAGCACGGCCTGAAGCTCATGGTCAAGGAACTGGCCGCCGAGGGCCTGGCCATCCCGCTGGTCAAGGAGCGCCTCAACCGTCCCGTCTGCTCGGCCTGCGGCAAGATCAAACGGCATTTCTTCAACAAGGTGGCCCTGGACGAAGGTTTCGACGCCCTGGCCACGGGCCACAACCTGGATGACGAGGTGGCGCGCCTGTTCAGCAATACCCTGCGCTGGGACACGGCCTATCTTTCGGACCAGGGCCCGCGCCTGGACGGCGAAGACGGCTTTGCCCGCAAGGTCAAGCCCCTGTGGCGCCTGACGGAGTTCGAGACCGCCAACTACGCCTTCCTCATGGGCATCGAGCACCACTATGCCCCCTGCCCCTACAGCCCCGGCGCCAGCTTCAGCACGCTCAAGGCCCTGTTGCAGCGTCTGGAAGCGGCCATGCCCGGCCGCAAACTGGACTTCTATCAGGGCTTCCTGGCCCGCGCCCGGCCGGTGTTCGCCCGGCGCGAGGCCGAAGAGGGCGTGGAACTGGCGCCCTGCACCAGCTGCGGCTATCCCACCTCGTCCGGCGACATGTGCGGCGTGTGCCGCATCCGTGAAGCCCTCAAGGACAGCAAATAGCCTTGGCTGCTCCAGAAAGATCATGGCGGGGAGGGGCGGCGCCCCTCCCTGTCTTTGCCTTCTTCCCCGCCCGGAGACCGCTGCGCTCGCACAGGGCCGGGGATTTGTCCGGAGCACCGGCAGCCTTTCCCCGGCTGTGCATGCGCCGGAGCCTCCATGCCCGGCCTTGTTTGACGGCAGGCTGTACGGCGGCCGGGGCCATGATCGTCAGGGAGGCCCGTCATGGGCGTCGCTGAATATGTCCGGGCCCTGCTGGCCTCGGACAAGCTGGGGCCGCAGGTACGGCATCACCGCTGCGAGCCCGCACGGGCGGCCGTCTATGCGGAAAGCCGCCTGCCCTGGCCCGCGGCCATCCGGCGCACGCTGGAGGAGCGCGGCCTGAGCGGCCTTTACAGCCATCAGGCCCTGGCCACGGACCATATCCGCGCCGGGCATTCCGTGGTGGTGGCCACGCCCACGGCCAGCGGCAAGAGCCTCATCTACAATCTGCCGGTGCTGGAGCGCCATCTGCGCGACAGCGAGGCCCGCGCCCTCTATCTTTTCCCGCTCAAGGCCCTGGCCCAGGACCAGCTGGCCGGGCTGCAGCGCCTGGTCTCCGGCTGGCCCGAGGAGGCCCGGCCCACGGCCGCCCTCTATGACGGCGACACCAGCGACCATTTCCGGCGCAAGATCCGCCGCGACCCGCCCACGGTGCTCATCAGCAATCCCGAGATGCTGCACCTGGCCCTGCTGCCGCACCATGAGCAGTGGGCCCCCTTCCTGGCCGGGCTGTCCCATATCGTGGTGGACGAGGCCCACACCTACCGCGGCGTGTTCGGGGCGCACATGGCGGGCGTGTTCCGCCGCCTCAACCGGCTGGCCGCCCATTACGGCGCTACGCCGTCCTATGTTTTTTGCACGGCCACGGTGGGCAATCCCGGCGAGCTGGCCGCGTCGCTCTCCGGCCTCGACCTGCTGCCCGGCCGCCAGTCGCCCGTGGTGGTGGACCAGTCCGGCGCGCCGCAGGGCGCACGGCATTACGTCTTCCTCGATCCCGACCAGAGCCCGGCCACGGCGGCCATCGATCTGTTGCGGGCCGCGCTGGCACGCAAGCTGCGCACCATCGTCTACTGCCGTTCCCGCCGCATGACCGAGCTGGTCAGCCTGTGGGCCGGGAGCCTTTCCGGGCCGTGGGCGGACCGCATCTCCGCCTATCGTGCGGGATTCCTGCCCGAGGAACGCCGCCAGATCGAGGCCCGCATGGCCTCGGGCGAGCTGCTGGCCGTGGTCAGCACCAGCGCCCTGGAGCTGGGCATCGACATCGGCGGGCTGGATGTCTGCATTTTGGTGGGCTATCCGGGCACCATCATGTCCACCCTGCAGCGGGGCGGGCGCGTGGGCCGGGCGCAGCAGGAGTCGGCCGTGGTGCTGGTGGCGGGCGAGGACGCGCTGGACCAGTATTTCATGAGCCATCCCGAAGACTTTTTCAGCCGTCCGGCGGAAAAGGCCGTGGTCAACCCCTGGAACGAGGTCATCCTGGCCCGGCATCTGGAGTGCGCGGCCGCCGAGCTGCCCCTGTCCGCCCGCGATCCCTGGCTGGTCCCGGCCCCGGCGCAGGAGGCCCTGCGCGATCTGGCGGCCCAGGGGCTCCTGCTGCTCTCCGCCGACGGCAGCCAGTGGCTGGCCGCCCGCAAGCGGCCGCAGCGGCTGGTGGACTTGCGCGGGGCGGGCCGGAGCTTCGTCATCGAGGACAGCGAGGGCACGGTCATCGGTTCCGTGGACGGCTTCCGGGCCTGGCGCGAGACCCATGTGGGCGCGGTCTACCTGCACCGGGGCCGCAGCTATGTCATCGAGGAGATGGACCCGGCAGCGGGCCGGGTGCGGGCCCGTCAGGCCAAAGTGGACTGGTTCACGCGGGTGCGCGGCCACAAGAGCACGGACATCCTTGAGGAGCTGGAGCGCCGTCCCCTGGGGCGCGGCGTGGTCTGCCGGGGACGTCTGCGCATCATCGACACCATCACCGGCTACGAGAAGCGCAGCACGCGCGACAACCGCCTGCTGACCATCGTGCCGCTGGAAGCGCCACCGCAGATCTTTGAGACCGAGGGCCTGTGGTACGTCATCCCCGAGAGCTGCCGCCAGCGTCTGGAAGAGGATTTCGTGCACTTCATGGGCTCCATCCATGCCTGCGAACATACGGCCATCGGCATGCTGCCCCTGCTGGTCATGGCCGACCGTAACGACTTCGGCGGCATCTCCATCCCGCTCCATCCCCAGACCGGCCTGGCCTGCGTCTTCATCTACGACGGCCTGCCCGGCGGCGCGGGCCTGACGCGTCAGGCGTTCGGCCATGCCCGCGAGCTGCTGGAGGTCTGTGCGGCGGTCATCGAGGCCTGCCCCTGCGAGGACGGCTGTCCTTCCTGCGTGCATTCGCCCAAGTGCGGCTCGGGCAACCGGCCCATCAGCAAGGCCGGGGCCCTGCGCCTGATCCGCGATCTGCTGGCGCCTGGTACGGATGCCGAGGGCGAGGCCCTGTGCGCCGACCTGCGCATCAGCCCGCCGCCGGAACTGCTGCCTCCCCGGCCTGTGGACGAGCCCGCGGCCCCGGTGCCGCCGCCCGTGCCGGACATGGCGGCCATCATGGCGGCCTGGGCCGGACAGGCCCCCACCACGGCCCCGGCGGGAGCTGCGGGACAGGCCGGGCCGGGTGCCCGGACAAGCGCCGCTGGAGCCGGAGGAGCCGGGACGGTGGCTTCGGAAGGCGTTCTTTCGCAGGAGGAGCGTATCGAGGGCCGCGGAGGAGAGGTCTTTGTGGCCGGTACGAGCCCGCAGACCAGCGCATCCGCCGCAGCCGGGAAGCCTTCCGGCAAACAGGTGGCCCTTCCGCCCCCGTCATCCCCGGTGGCAGGACGGAAGACCGGCGGGGCCACGGCGGCAACAGCCACCCCGTCGATTATGCAAAAGCCGGGGCTCATGGCTCCCGCCGTAGCTGTCGGTGATGTGGGCAACGTCCGTGTCCGTCCCGAGCCCGGTGTGGGCGCGGTGGGCAGGCCGCCGGAACATTATCTGGTCTTCGACGTGGAGACCCGGCGCAGCGCCGCCGAGGTGGGCGGCTGGAACAGGGCCGACCGCATGGGCGTGAGCATCGCCGTGGCCTATGACAGCCGGGCCGACGATTTCTTCACCTATACGCAGGAGGCCCTGCCGGAGCTCTTTGCCCGCATGCGGGCCGCGCAGCTGGTGGTGGGCTTCAACTCCTTCCGCTTCGATTACGCGGTGCTCTCGGCCTTCGCGCCCTTCGAGCTGCGGGCCCTGCCGGGCCTTGACCTCTTGCGCCGGGTGCAGGACAGTCTCAAGTACCGCGTGTCCCTGGACAATCTGGGGCAGGCGACCCTGGACGAGCCCAAGAGCGCCGACGGCCTGCAGGCCCTGCGCTGGTGGCAGGAAGGGCGGCTGGACGACATCGCCGCCTACTGCCGCAAGGACGTGGACCTGACGCGGCGGCTCTACCTTTTCGGGCTGGAACACGGCTGGTTGCTTTTCACCAACAAGGCCGGGCAGCGTGTGCGCGTGCCCGTGGATTTCAGGCAGTGACGATGGAGACGGCGGAAAAGATCATCCAATGGCGGCGGGAGCTGCACCGGCACCCGGAAGAAGGTTGGACGGAATTCTGGACCACGGGCTTCGTGGCCCGGCAGCTGGCGGACATGGGCCTTGCCCCGCGTGTGGGGCAGGAGGTCATCGACCCTGCCGCACGCATGGGCCTGCCCGCGCCCGAGGTCGAAGCCCGGGCCCGGCAGCGGGCGCTGGCGGAAGGGCTGGAGCCATACTGGCTGGAGCGCATGGGCCGGACCACGGGCCTGGTGGCCGATGTGGGCCCGGCGGACGCGCCGCTGGCGCTGGTGCTGCGCTGCGACATGGACGCCCTGCCGCTTATGGAAGCGCAGGAGGCTTCCCACCGGCCCGTGCGCGAGGGCTTCGTCTCCCGGCATGAAGGCCTGTGCCATGCCTGTGCCCATGACGGCCATATGGCTCTGGGCCTGGGGCTGGCGGCCCTGCTGACGGCTCCGGGCGCGGCCCCCCTGCGGCGGCGTGTGCGTCTGCTGTTCCAGCCTGCCGAGGAAGGCGTGCGCGGTGCGGCGTCCATGGTCTCCCATGTGGCGGGGGCGCGGCATTTCCTGGCCGTGCATATCGGTCTGGGAGCCCCGCACAGCGGCGATCTGGTCACCGGCGTGGGCGCTTTTCTGGCTACCAGCAAATTCGATGTCCGCTTCACGGGCCGGGCGGCCCATGCGGGCGCTGCCCCCGAACAGGGACGGGATGCCCTCAAGGGCGCGGCGTCGGCCCTGCTGGGCCTGCACGCCCTGCCGCGTCATGGCCACGGCACCAGCCGCATCTGTGTGGGACGTCTGGAAGGCGGCAGCAGCCGCAATACCGTGCCTGCCTCGGCCTTCATGGCCTGCGAGACGCGCGGCAACAACAGCGAGGTCAACGACGACATGCTGCGGCGTGCTCGGGACGTCATCGCGGGCGCGGCCGCCATGCACGGGCTGGAATGGCAGCTCGATGTGGTGGGTGGTGCGCCTTCGGCGGCGAGCGATGCGGCCTTCGCAGATCTGCTGGCCCGCTGTGCCCGGGAACTGCCGCCCGATGCCCGGGGCGGGGGCTGCTTCCCGCTGCCCCGGATCCGCGAGCAGGGCGATATGGGCGCCAGCGATGACGCCACGACCCTGATGCGGGCCGTGCAGGCAGAGGGCGGGCTGGCGGCCTATGCCTTCCTGGGGGCCGATCTGGCGGCCGGGCACCATCAGCCGGGCTTCGATTTCGACGAAGCCGTGCTCTGGCCCGGTGTGCGCTGGCTGGAAAAGATCTGCCGGGAGCTGGCCGGCTAGGACGTGGCCGTCCATACGGAAGGCCGCCTCTGGCGGGCTTGCGGGAAAAGCGACCGTTCGGAAGATGCCGTCGCGGCGACGTGAAAAGGCCCCGCAGGCCTGCGGGATCGGGGGATGCCGCCACGTGGCGCGCAGCTGCCCTGATTTTTCTACATTTGGGAATATTTTTTATAATTACCTGTATGCGCAGGATAATTTTTTGATGGAGCCCCTGCCCTCATCGGCAGGGCCTGTGGAAAAATGCTGTTTTCCACATTCGGGTCGAAAAATAACAGCCCCTGCTGCTGTCTGTTCTGTCAATAGCTTGAGATAACAGGAAAAATCTTTACGGCATGCCTTCTGCATCATGTCCGGCATCCCGGACGCCGCCATCCGGCAAAGGCGTCGGGCAGAGCAGGAGATGCACGATGGAAAGACGAAGGTTCCTGTATTCGGCACTGGCCGCAGCCTCGCTGGCGGCCATCCCGGCCGCGCGGAGCAGCGCCGCCGCCACTACGACAGCACGCAGGGAAGGGAGCGCGCCCATGACACCTTCCCAGAGACAGAACCCCATGAGCTGCAACGGCATGGTCACGTCGCCGCACTATCTGGCCAGCCAGGCCGGGCTGGACATCCTGCGGCGCGGCGGCACGGCCATCGATGCGGCTGTGGCCACGGCCGCCACCCTGGCCGTGGTCTATCCGCAGATGTGCACGCTGGGCGGCGACAATTTCTGGCTCATCCATGATGCCCGCACGGGCAAGATGAAGGGCCTCAATGCCAGCGGCCGCGCCGGGGAAAAGGCCAGCATCGACTTTTACCGCAGCCGGGGGCTGAGCAAGGTGCCGGCGCGCGGCTATCTGGCCGCCAATACCGTACCGGGCGTGGTCTCGGGCTGGGACGAGGCCTGGAAGTACAGCCGGTCGGCCCTGGGCTCGCAGCTTTCCTTCGCCTCCCTGCTGGACACGGCGCGCGAGCTGGCGGAGCGGGGCTTCCCGGTCAGCACGTCACTGGCGTACTGGAGCGGGGTGGACACCGACCCCACGGATCAGGAATTCCGCGATCTGCAGCGCTATCCGGGCTTTGCGGCCACCTATCTCAGGGATGGCAAGCCCTACGGGCTGGGCGAGGTCATGCGCCTGCCCGAGCTGGCGGCCACGCTGGCCCTGCTGGCGGACAAGGGCGCGGACGAGTTCTACAAGGGCTCCATCGCCGCGGCCATAGCGGCGGATCTGGAAGAGAACGGCGGCCTGCTCACCGTGCGGGACTTTGCCCGGCATACGGCCGACTGGGTGGAGCCCATCTCCGTGCCGTACCGCGACTGCCGGGCCTGGAACCTGCCGCCCAACACCCAGGGCATGGCCTCGCTGGAGATCCTGAACATCCTCAACAACTTCGACCTGTCGCAGATACGGGAAGGCAGCGCGGACTATTACCACCTCATCATCGAGGCCACCAAGGAGGCCTTCCTCGACCGCGATACCTACCTTTCCGACCCGGCCTTCGTGGACATCCCGCTGGAACGCCTGCTCTCGGACGGGCACGGCAAGCGGCAGGCCGCCCGCATCCGCATGGACAGGGCCGCCACCAGCCTTGCGCCGCTGGACCCCAAGGGCGACACCATCTGGCTGGGCGTGGTGGACGGGCAGGGCAATGCCGTCTCCCTGATCCAGAGCATCTACCATGACTTCGGCTCCGGCATCGTGCCCCGGGGCACGGGCGTGCTGCTCCAGAACCGGGGCAGCTTCTTCTCCCTCGACCCTGCGCACGTCAACCGCCTTGAGCCCGGCAAGCGTACCTTCCACACCCTGAACCCGGCCATGCTGACCAGGAACGGCAAGCCTTTCCTCGTTTACGGCACCATGGGCGGCGAGGGCCAGCCCCAGACGCAGGCCGCCATCGCCACCCGCGTGCTGGATTACGGCATGACCCCGCAGGAAGCCATCGACGCGCCCCGCTGGCTGTACGGCCGCACCTGGGGCAAGTCCAGCAACGACCTCAAGCTGGAGGGCCGCATCTCCGCTGACGTGGCCGACGAGCTGGCCCGGCGCGGGCACCCCGTGCGCCGGGTGGAGGACTATACCGATACCATGGGCCATGCGGGCGCCATCCGCATCGATCCGCAGACAGGCGTGCTGCAGGGCGGTACGGACCCGCGCGGCGACGGCCTGGCCTGCGGCTATTAGGCGGACGGCAGCTCCCGTTCCCGTGGAGCCGCTGCCGGTATGACGGCCGCATCTGGCCGCCCGGGTTCCCGGACTGGACGCAGCACCCCCTCGGGAAGCGCTGTGAGGTAGAAAGGTCTCAACGAAACAAACATAAAAAGCCCCGGCAATGCCGGGGCTTTCGTCTTTTTTAGCCGGTCCCGTGGGAAAGGGGGCCCTTCCCCCGGCAGCCGTTACGCATCGGCCTATGGGCAGTCCGCAGTGATGGCGGTTCAATACAGTTTTTCCAGATCCTTCTCATCCATGCCGTAGGTATGTTCCGTCGCCGGGAAGGTCCCTGCGCGCACCTCGTCGGCATAGGTCTGGAAAGCCTGGCGCATGGCCGCGCCCAGCTCGGCATAATGTTTGACGAATTTGGGCGAGAGACCGTCTACCATGCCCAGCATGTCCTGCCAGACCAGCACCTGGCCGTCGCAGTCCGGGCCCGCGCCGATACCGATGGTGGGCACGCTGACGCTGCGGCTGACCAGCGCGGCCAGCGGTGCGGGCACGCATTCCAGCACGATGGCGAAGACCCCCGCCTGTTCCAGTGCCCGGGCATCGTCCAGCAGGGTCTGTGCGGCTTCACGGCCCCGGCCCTGGACCTTGTAGCCGCCCATGCTGTGCAGGGATTGCGGCGTGAGGCCCAGATGCCCCATGACCGGGATGGACGCCCGCACGATGGCTTCCACCTGCGGGCAGAAATGGCGGCCGCCTTCCAGCTTCACGGCCTGGGCCCGGCCTTCCTGCACCAGGCGTCCGGCATTGGCGCAGGCCTGCTGCGGCGACAGGTGGTAGGACATGAAGGGCATGTCGCAGACCAGCAGGGGCTTGGTCAGGCCCCGGGACACGGCGGCGCAGTGATGGATCATCTGCTCCATGGTCACGCTCAGGGTATCGGGCTGCCCCAGCATGACCATGCCCAGGGAATCCCCCACCAGCACGGCATCCACATGATCGTCCATGAGCCGGGCGACGGTGGCGTCATAGGCCGTGAGCATGGCCAGTTTGCGTTGCCCCTTGGCCTGGCGGAAGGTGACGGCGGTCTGTTTCATGGCAGTGCTCCCTTGCTGCGGGCGGGGCATGACCGCCCGGGAAAAACGGGCCGTGGCCCGGGTAGGAAAAGAAAAGGCGGGGAAAGGACGCATGTCCTTCCCCCGCCCTGATATGGACAGGATGGCTAGAAGCCTTCTTCCAGCGGCGGCCAGACCAGCCAGGGGCCGTCGGGCGTCACGGTCTTGCGGTCGGCCGGGGCCAGGAAGACCTGGCGGCCTTCCACGCGCAGGCGGCCTTCGGCCAGCCATTGCAGGGCCTGCGGGTAGATGCGGTGCTCCAGCGGATGGATGCGGTTCATGAGGTCGTCCAGTTCCTCGCCGGCATTGGCAGGCACGGCGGCCTGGATGATGACCGGGCCGCTGTCCACCAGCTCTTCCACGAAGTGCACGGTGCAGCCCGTGATCTTCACGCCGTAGGCCTGGGCATCGGGACCGCCGTGGGCGCCCGGGAAGCTGGGCAGGATGGCGGGGTGGATGTTGATGACCCGGCCGGGGAAGGCCTGGAGGAAGGTGCTGGTCAGCAGGCGCATATAGCCCGCCAGCACCACATATTCCGCGCCGGACGCCTTGATGGCGGCCACCATATCGCGGTCGAAGCTCTCGCGGTCGGCAAAGGCCTTGTGGTCGATGCAGACATGCGGGATGCCGGCCTTTTCGGCGCGTTCGAAGACCTTGGCGCCGGGACGGTTGCCCGCGATGAGGCGGATGTCGATGTCCAGCACGCCCTGGGCGGCCTTGTCGATCATGGACTGGGCGTTGGTACCGCTGCCGGAAGCTAGGATGGCGATTTTCAGGGCCATGGTTTACCTCTGCGGGCTGTAGTGGGCTTTCAGGGCCTCCACCAGTGCGGGGATGGTGTAGGCCTCGGGCTGGATGTGGCAGGGCAGGCCGTTGTCGGCCAGGGTCTTGGCCGTGACCGGGCCGATGGCGGCCAGCTTCACTTCAGGATGGGCGCGCAGCTCGTCCGCCGGGATCAGGGAGAGGAAGTTCTCCACCGTGGAGGAAGAGCCGAAGGTCACGCAGTCCAGGGTGCCGTTCTGCATGGCGGCCAGCACTTCGTCCTTGCGGGCGGCGGCGGGCACGGTCTCGTAGGCGGCGATGACGTCCACCTGCGCCCCGGCCTTGCGCAGCTCGTCGGGCAGCACCTCGCGGGCCTTGGCGGCGCGGGGCAGGAGCATCTTGACGCCGGCCACGGGGCCCATGGCCAGCAGGCCTTCCACCACGCCCTCGGCCACATAGCGGGCCGGGATGAAGTCGGGCTCGATGCCGCGCTCGCGCAGGGCGTCGGCCGTGGCGGGGCCGATGGCCGCCACCTTGCACTGGCCGATGGCGCGGCTGTCACGGCCGCAGGCGGCCAGGCGCTTCCAGAAGTGGCGCACGCCGTTGACCGAGGTGAAGATGATCCAGCCGTATTCGGCCAGACGGGCCACGGCGGCGTCCAGCTCGCTGTAGTCGGCCAGGGGGCTGATCTCGATGGTGGGGCACTGGATGACGTTGGCGCCCAGTTCGGTCAGGCTTTGGGCCAGGCCGCTGGCCTGTTCGCGGGCGCGGGTGACCACGATGCTGCGGCCGTACAGCGGGCGCTGTTCGAACCAGCCCAGCTGGTCGTGCAGGGAGCAGACCTTGCCCACCACGATGACCGAGGGATTGCTGAATTTGTTGTCCACGGCGGCCTGGGGCAGGGTGGAGATGGTGGCCACCAGGCTGCGCTGGTAGGGCGTGGTGCCGCGGTAGACCAGAGCGGCCGGGGTATCGGGATCCATGCCCGCGTCCAGCAGATGCCGGGCGATGTCGGGCAGGTTCTTCATGCCCATGACGAAGACCAGGGTGGAGGCGCTGGCGGCCAGGGCCTTCCAGTTGTGCACGGAACCGGGCTTGTCCGGGTTCTCGTGGCCGGTGATGATGGTCACCGACGAGGCGAAGTTGCGGTGGGTCAGCGGGATGCCCGCATAGGCCGGGGCCGCGATGGTGCTGCTGATGCCGGGCACTTCCTCAAAGGGCACGCCGGCGGCCAGCAGTTCTTCGGCTTCTTCGCCGCCGCGGCCGAAGATGTAGGGGTCGCCGCCCTTGAGGCGGGCCACCACCTTGCCTTCCTTGGCCTTGCGCACCAGCAGGGCGTTGATCTCGTGCTGGGGCAGGGCATGGTTGCCCGCCACCTTGCCCACGTAGATGCGCTCCGCATCGGGGCGGGCATGGCCCAGCAGCGAGTCGTTGGCCAGTGCGTCATAGACCACCACGTCCGCGCAGGCCAGCGCGTCACGGCCCTTCAGGGTCAGCAGCCCGGCATCGCCGGGACCGGCTCCGATAAGATAGACCTTCATTTATACGCCTCCACGCGCCAGTTCCAGCAAGGTGCGGGCGCCGAAGCCCGTGGAACCCACGGGGCAGAGCGCCGTCTTCTTGGTTGCCCAGTCCACGCCGGCGATGTCCAGATGCGCCCAGCGCACGCCCTCACGCACGAAATGCTTGAGGAAGAGCGCCGCGTGGATGGCCCCGCCTTCGCGCGGGCCCATGTGGCAGATGTCCGCCACCTCGCTCTTGAGGTTGTCTTCGTAGCCCTTCCACAGGGGCAGGGGCCAGTAATTCTCACCGCCCACGGCACCGGCGGCACGGATGTGCTCGGCCAGGGCGTCGTCATCGCAGAACAGGCCCGCCACCTGCGTGCCCAGGGCCACGGCGCAGGCGCCGGTCAGGGTGGCGATGTCCACAACGGCCGCGGGCGTCCACTGCTTCTGGGCGTAATCCAGGGCGTCGCACAGGGCCAGACGGCCTTCGGCGTCGGTGTTCTGGATCTCCACGGTATCGCCGGAAGCGGCGCGCACCACGTCGCCGGGGCGCATGGCATTGCCGCCGGGCATGTTCTCGGCGCAGGCCATGATGCCCACCACGCGGCGGGGCAGCTCGTCCCCGGCGCAGGCCACCAGCGTGGCCAGCACGGCGGCGGCCCCGCTCATGTCGCCCTTCATGGCGTGCATGTTGGCAGCGGGCTTGAGGCAGATGCCGCCGGTATCGAAGGTGATGCCCTTGCCCACCAGCACCAGGGGCTTTTCCTGCTCATGGCCCTCGGGAGCATGCTCCAGCACGATGAGGCGCGGCGGACGGGCAGAGCCCTGGCCCACGGCCAGCAGGCAGTTCATGCCGGCTTCGGCCAGATCCTTCTCGTCCAGCACGGTGCACTTGAGACCGGCATCGGCGGCCAGCTTCTGCGCTTCTTCGGCCAGCAGGGCGGGAGAGAGCAGGTTGGACGGCGTGTTGTCCAAACGGCGGGCCAGGCACACGGCCTCGGCCGCGCGTTCGCCGCGGCGGGCGGCCTGCTGGCCGCCGTCGGGCACGAAATCGCCCTCAAAGGCCACGGCCAGCCACTGGGGAGCCGCGGGGGCGTCCTTGGCGGGCTTTTTGAGATCGTATTTGTACAGGGCCAGGCAGGCGGCGTAGACGCTTTCTTCCACCAGGCGCTCACGGCCGCCGGGCAGGGTGGCCAGCTGGGGTTCCAGCAGCAGGATGGATTCCAGGCCCAGTTCGTGGGCACGCTGCACACCGGTGGCCACGGCCGTGCGGATGTCGTCCGTGGTCAGGTCTTCACGGGCGCCCAGGCCGATGGCCAGCACGCGCGGCACGCGCAGTTCGGGATGGCCGTGCAGCAGGGCCTGCTGGCCCTTCTTGCCCTGGAAGTCGCGCATGGCGGGCGCGATGGCCAGCCAGGGAGCCAGATTGTCCAGCGCGGGGCAGGCTTCCAGCATGTTCTCGCCCTGGCAGACAGGCACTATGAGAATCTCGGCCTTCCACTGGTCGGGGCCGAGGCATTGAAAACGGATGTCCATAAATTTCTCCGAAGCATCGAGATGAACGGGCGTCCCGCAGCGCGGGACGGCGACGGCGGGTTGCCATCGCGAGGAGCAGAATATACGCTGTGCCGTCGTTTTTGCCAAGCCGCGAGGCGCTTTGCCGTCCCGGGGCCCTTTCCTCTCCGGCCTGTGCCGTCATCCCTGCCCATCCGCATCCCCTTTCGTCATGCTCGTCTACATTCACGTCCCGTTCTGCCGCTCCCGCTGCCGCTACTGCGCCTTCCACTCCCTGCCGCTGGGCCCTGCCTCGCCCGACAGTTCGCCCCGGGTGGCGGCCTACCGGGACAGCCTGCTGCGCGAGCTGGATCTTTGGACCGCGCGTCTGGGCAGGCGGCCGGTGGAGAGCGTCTTTTTCGGCGGCGGGACGCCCAGCCTGCTGCCGCCCGACTTCCAGGCCGCCGTGCTGGAGCGCATCGACCGGCATTTCCATCTGGCGGCCGGGGCCGAGATCAGCATGGAGGCCAATCCCGAATCCCTGCTGGCCCGCCGGGCCGTGGACGGCTATCTGGCCGCGGGCATCAACCGCATCTCCATGGGCGTGCAGAGCATGGACGACAGTTTCCTTTCCCTGCTGGGGCGGCCGCACCGGCGTACCGACGTGCTGCGGGCCGTGGAGCATCTGCGGGCCGCGGGCTGCCGCAATCTGGGGCTGGACCTCATGTGGGGCCTGCCGGGACAGGATGCGGCCCACTGGCTGGCCACGCTGGAAGATGCCCTTGCCCTGGAGCCGGAGCATGTCTCGGCCTATGGCCTGACGCTGGAAGAAGGCACGCCGCTGGAGCGCGACTGGAGCGCCGGGCGTCTTTCCCTGCCCGAAGATGACGAGCAGGAACGCATGTATCTGGAAGGCATCCGCCTGCTGGCCGCACACGGCCTGGAACAGTACGAGATCTCCAACTACGCCCGCCCCGGCTTTTTCAGCCGCCATAATATGGGCTACTGGACGGGTGCCGACTATCTGGGCCTGGGCCCGGCGGCCACGTCCACCCTGGAGGGCCGCCGCTGGACCGATACGCCCGATCAGGCGCGCTGGCAGGCCGACATCGACGCCGGACGTCCCGACCATGATGCCGAGGCCATCACGCCGCGCATCCGGCTGGAGGAGCGGCTCATGCTTTCCCTGCGCACCTGCGCGGGCTTCGGGCTGGCGGAATACACGTCCCTCAGCGACCGGGATTTCATGGCCGACCACGGCGACTGGTGCCGCGAGCTGGTCGCCGCCGGGCTGGCCCGTCTGGACGGGGACAGGCTGGCGCTCACACCGCAGGGCCTGCTGGTCTCCAATGCCGTGGTGGCCGATCTGTTCGAGCGTCTGGACGAGCTGGGGATGTAAAGAGATCTGTTGGGCGGGCGAGGGGAGAGGGACACCCTTTTGGAAAAGGGTGCTCCCTCTCCCCTCGTGCTCCCCTCTCCCTTCCCAAAACCTTTGCTCCGGTCTCTGGACGATGCCGGGAGCGCCCCGGGCAGCCGTTGGCGTTGGTCTCCCGAAAGGACTGCGGCAGGTGGAGGGGGGCGGGATATTTCTAAAATACGCTGCAGATAGCGTCGAAGGCAGACATCGTCCCGATAAAAACGGCCGGCATCCTTTGCAGGATGCCGGCCGTTTTTAGGTGTTGCGATGCTGTGGACCCGGGCGCCATCAGGATGGCGGGGGACACGTCCCTCCCGGCGAAAGTGCGCTGGAGAGAGGGAGTTTGAGGGGGCTCCCCTCAAACCATGCCTGCCGCCGCAGGGGCCTTGCCTAGAATTCCAGGCTGCCGGGAGTGCGGGGGAAGGGGATGACGTCGCGGATATTGGTGATGCCGGTGAGCATCATCAGCAGGCGTTCGAAGCCCATGCCGAAACCGGCGTGGGGCACGCTGCCGAAGCGGCGCAGATCCAGATACCACCAGTAGTCCTCGGGCTTCTGGCCCATCTCGGCGATGCGGGCCAGCAGCTTGTCCAGGCGCTCTTCACGCTGGGAACCGCCGATGAGCTCGCCGATGCGGGGCACCAGCACGTCCATGGCCGCCACGGTCTCGCCGTCGTCATTGCCGCGCATGTAGAAGGCTTTGATCTCCTTGGGATAGTCATAGACGATGACGGGACGGCGGAAGTGTTCTTCGGCCAGGAAGCGCTCGTGCTCGGTCTGCAGGTCCACGCCGAAGGCCACGGGGAAGGTGAACTCCTTGCCGCTGTCTTCCAGGATGTGGATGGCTTCCCGGTAGGACACGCGGGCAAAGGGCTGGGCCAGCATGCCCTTCAGGCGGTCGATGAGGCCCTTGTCCACGAAGTTGTCGAAGAGCTTGAGGTCGCTCTCGCAGCGGGTCAGGGCATGGTCCACCACATGGCGGGTCAGGCCTTCGCCCAGCTCCATGATGTCTTCCAGTTCGGCAAAGGCCATCTCGGGCTCGATCATCCAGAACTCGGCGGCGTGGCGCGGGGTGTTGGAGTTCTCGGCGCGGAAGGTGGGGCCGAAGGTGTAGACGCGGCCCAGGCCCAGGGCTAGGGCTTCGGCTTCCAGCTGGCCGGACACGGTCAGGTTGGCCTGACGGCCGAAGAAGTCCTTGGAAAGATCCTTTTCACCGGCGGGCAGGGCGGTCACGCGGAACATCTCGCCCGCGCCCTCGCAGTCGGAACCGGTGAGGATGGGCGTATGCACCCAGGAAAAGTGCTGGCTGTGGAAGTAGTCATGCACGGCGCGCGCCGCTTCGGAGCGGATGCGGAAGGCCGCGCCGTACTTGTTGGTGCGCATGCGCAGGTGGGCGATGCCGCGCAGGAACTCGTCGGAGTGGCGCTTCTTCTGCAGGGGGAAGGATTCGGGATCGGCCAGGCCGAACACGCGGATGCTCTCGGCACGCACTTCCCACTTCTGTCCCTTGCCGGGGGAGGCCACCAGCTCGCCGGTGACGGCCACGGAAGCGCCGGTGTTGGCATCGCCCAGGCCTTCGTGGGCGGCGGTGCCCGCATCCACGATGCACTGCATGTTGGTCAGGCAGGAACCGTCGTTGATCTCCACGAAGCTGAAGTCCTTGGCATCGCGGCGGGTGCGGATCCAGCCGCAGACGGTGATCTGGCGCTGCGGGGCCTCGGAGGCCAGGGCATTGACGATAAGGGTGCGTTGCATGACGACTCCTTGTGTCGCAAAAAGGTAGAATGTGTATGGATAAGGCTCTTGCCGTATGTTCGGGACAGGGGACGCGGTCCTGTGAGCGGAACGCACCCCAACACGTTACTATAACGGCAAAGACGGCGCCCTTCAAGGCCGGGAGCCGGGGCGGTGCCGGGGGATGGCGCTTGGTTTTTGGGCAGGAACGTGCTTAGATGGAGGGATGGGACTGCCCTCCATCCCCGGCAGTCATGAAACAAGGAGACTCGGACATGAAAAAGATCGCCACGCTGGCCCTGTGCGTCCTGATGCTGGCCCTGACGGCCCCCGTGATCCAGGCGGCCACCCCCCAGGCCGGAGCGCCCAAGGCCGACAAGCCCGCCAAAGTCGATGCCCGCAGCACGCCCGTCTGGGTGGAGCTGGAAGGGACGGACAGCATCGGTGCCCGCCTGGGCATGCGCCTCAAGGAAGCCTTCAACGGCAGCAACCTCTTCAGCCTCACGGACAAGGACATGCCCAAGATGCGCCTGCTGGTGAGCACGCAGTCCGAATTCCCCGGCCGTCCGGGCGTGGGCTCCGTATACTCCATCTGCTGGACCTTCACCCAGGGCGAAGGCTACCTGGGCTATCTGCTGGCCCGCGAAGTGGGCACCCTGACCTATGAGGAGATCGACGCCCTGGTCAACCGGCTGGTGGAGCGCACCGACGGTCTCTCGGTCAAGTACAGCAACCTCTGGAAGTAGTTTTTTCTGGGAAAAGGTCGCTCTGCGCTGTTGGAAAAGCCGCTGTCCCCTTGTGGGACGGCGGCTTTTTGCATGGCAGGACATGCACGCGGGAAGATGTGTTGGCGAGGGGGAAGGAGGCCCTTTTGGCTGGCGCGACAAAAGGGCCTCCTTCCCCCTCGTGCTCCCCCTTCCTCTCCAAAACGCGCTCATGGCGTCCAGTGCTCCGCACAGGACGCGGATATCCGTCATGACGGGCGGCCGGATGAGCTGCAAGCAGCCGTGCCGTCATGGGGCAGGCCGGGACAGACGCAGGGAGCGGAGGGGGAAAAGGTCAGTTCCCCATGCGGGTGACGTGCAGGCGGGCGGCCAGGGCCTCCAGCACGCGGGCGGGCGTGACGTTGAAGCCCAGGGCCTCCTGCGCCTCGTTGAACCAGAAGCAGCACTGGACGCGCTTCTCGCGGGGCAGCAGGGCCAGGGCCGTGTCCAGGGGGCAGAGGGCGTCGTCATTGCCGGACATGACCCGGCTCATGGATTTCTGGCAGGCCAGCAGTATCTGCCCGGCCAGACGGGCGTCCAGGGCGTTGCGGGCGCCGGTGCGCTCGAACAGGCCGCGACCGCTGGTGATGAACAGGGCCAGGGCCTCTTCCCAGGGCTGGAGGGCCGGATCACGGGAGAGGCTGTCGGGCCAGGGCAGGGTCAGGCAGAGGGAGCGCGAGACCAGCGTGGGCAGGAGCTGTTCGCGCTGGGCGGCCAGCAGGACGAAGCAGGAGGAGGGCGAGGGTTCTTCCAGCGCCTTGAGCAGGGCATTGGCCGCATTGCTGCGGTTCTGTTCCACGCCCATGAGCAGCACCACGCGGCGGCCCTGACCGTGGGGAGCGTCGCGCAGCTTTTGCTTGAGCTCGCGGATGTTGTCCATGTTCAGGGCGCGGATGGGGCCGGGATGGGCCTCGTCGTCGGCATTGCTGATGCGGCCGTCGTAGGCCAGCACGTCCAGATGCTCACCGGCATCGATCTGCATGCAGGTGGGGCAGATGAGGCAGGGCCCGCCCTCGCCGCCCGGCTGCTGGCAGTTGACGCAGGCGGCCCAGTAACGGGCCGTGGCCAGGCGCTGGGGCTCGGTGCCGCCTTCCAGCAGCAGGACCTGCGGCGGGTTGGCGGCCAGGCGGTGGAGCACCTCGCGGATGCGGTCGAAGTCCGGCGTGCTGATGTCCTGGAAAAGCGGCATGGCATCCCTCGCGGTGCGGGAGCGTGACGGTCACGCACATGGCAGGGCTGCCCTGATGCGCCTCAGGCTCCACCAAAGATGGTTGGAAGGAAAAGGACCGGCCGGACAGGGCGGCATACGCCGCCGGCCGTCATGGTCCAAGCTCCCCCTGATAAAAGTTTTTGGAAAAGAGAGGGGGGAGCGCGAGGGGGGAGAGGGAGAACCTTTTTTCAAAAAGGTTTCCCTCTCCCCCCTCGCAGGATCTATCTCAAGCGCGAACGCTTAACGGACGATGGTCTGGGCGCGGTCGGCACCCACGGAGATGAAGGAGACGCGCACGCCGGTGAGCTCTTCGATGCGGGCGATGTAGGCGCGCACGTTGTCGGGCAGCTGCTCGACGCTGGTGCACTGGCTGATGTCGTCCTCGAAGCCGGGCATTTCTTCATAGATGGGCTTCACGCGGCCCAGGGCGCCTTCTTCCTGCGGGGGGTATTCCAGACGCTGGCCGTCCAGTTCGTAAGCCACGCAGATCTGCAGGGCGGGCAGGTTCTGGAGCACGTCCAGCTTGGTCAGGGCGATGTCGGTAAGGCCGCACAGGCGCACGGTCTCGCGCAGGATGACCACGTCCAGCCAGCCGCAGCGGCGCGGACGGCCGGTGGTGGCGCCGAACTCATGACCGTTGGTCTGGATGTAGCGGCCGGTGTCGTCTTCCAGCTCGGTGGGGAAGGGGCCGGAGCCCACGCGGGTGGTGTAGGCCTTGACGATGCCCACCACGCGCTCCAGGGCGGAGGGGCCCACACCGCTGCCGGCGGCGGCGGAGCTGGCCACGGTGCTGGAGGAGGTCACGAAGGGATAGGTGCCGTGGTCGATGTCCAGGTGGATGCCCTGGGCGCCTTCGAACAGGATGTCCTGACCGGCGGCCTGGGCCTTCTGGATCTCGGAGGAGGCGTCCTTCAGATAGGGCGTGATGCGCGGGGCGATGGCCAGCAGCTCTTCGCAGACCTGGTTCTCGTCCAGGGTGTCGTACTTGTAGAGCTCGCGCAGCAGGACGTTCTTTTCCAGCAGGGCGTGATGCACTTTTTCGCGCACCAGCTGCGGGTTGGTGAGGTCACCGGCACGCAGGCCCACGCGGGAAGCCTTGTCCTCATAGCAGGGGCCGATGCCGCGGCCGGTGGTGCCGATCTTCTTGCCGGCACGCTTGGCTTCGCGGGCATTGTCCAGGCTCTTGTGGTAGGGCATGATCAGGTGGGTCTTTTTGCTGATGCCCAGACGGCTGGGGGACACGTCGATGCCCTTGGCCGCCAGTTCGTCCACTTCCTTGAGGAAGACGAAGGGGTCCAGCACCACACCGTTGCCGATCAGGCAGTTTTTGCCCTCGTGCAGGATGCCCGAGGGGATCAGGTGCAGGATGGTCTCCTTGCCCTGGACCTTGATGGTGTGGCCGGCGTTGTTGCCGCCCTGGAAACGCACGATCAGCCCGCTCTGCGCGCTGAGCATGTCCACAATCTTTCCCTTGCCCTCGTCGCCCCACTGGGCGCCGATAATGACCGTATTTGCCATATATCCACCTGCACTGCCCGCATGGCGCGGGCCAAGGCTGAAGTTTTGTCGTCCACACGCGAAAACCCCGTAGCCTGACGACTAAGGGGAACAACGTTGGCCGCAATGCCTTAGTTTTTTCTAGCCGCTAACAGCGGACAAGTCAAATGCCGGGGCCGCCGGGGGAGAAAAATGGGTAAAATTTTATGAGATCCGTGTCCCGGCAGGGCCGGGGCCGCGAAAAAAGGGGGGAAGGGACATCCCTGCCGGGATGCTCCTTCCCCCCTTTCATGACGCTGCCGGAGCAGCGGGACCGTTATTGGTAGGCGCCTTCACGCGTGCACTTGGAGGCATCGAACAGGGTACCTTCCATGCGGTACTGTTCGAAGATGTAGGCGTTCTCCTTGTGTTCGCTCCAGCGCGCGCCGCCGCGGGCATGGGTGAGGATGCGCGGCTTGGGCAGGGCGGCCGGGTCACGCATCTCGAACTCGTCGGAGGTGCCGACGCCCTGCAGGGCCAGGGTGGGCACGTCGGCGCTGGACATGAAGGCATCGCTGATGCGCAGCTCGCCGCGCTGATGGGGTTCCTTGACCATCAGGAGGGCGTGGGGACGGCCGGGAGCGTAGGGCGCGGTCTGGAAGACGGTGCCGTCGGGGAATTCCTTGCCGTCGTTGTAGGTACGCTCCACCATGGGGCTGTCGCTCTCGCCGTGGTCGGAGACCAGGATGATGCGCGTGTTGTCGTAGATGCCGGCTTCCTTGAGCTGGTCGAAGAAGATCATCAGGTAGCGCAGCAGGTGGCGTTCGGCGTAGTAGTGTTCGGGCAGCAGGCCGTCGACGAAGAAGAGCTGGCCCTCGGTGGCCGGATAGGGGTCGGCCACGATCTCGGGCTGGCCGTCCTTGAGGTCGGGGGCGTAGTGCCACATGTAGTGGGACAGCATGGTGTAGAAGACCTTGGCCGTGCTGCGCGGGGCATCGGTGGTGATGCCCGAGGTGAAGGCGAAGCGGAAGAAGGCGTCGCCCGCGCGGCAGGCGTCCATGCTGGCCACCAGGATGCCGTCGCCGGCGTCATGCCAGTTGCCGTCGTCGTAGATCTTCTGCTTGATGATGTTGGGCGAGGCCTGGAACAGGCCCAGCATGGCGAAGAAGCTGCTGAAGTCCCGCAGGCTGGTGCCCTGGTGGTACTTGAGCTGGAAGTCGTCCTTGACCTGGGGCACGGTGGTGACGTTCTCCACCTTGCCGAGGTGACGCTCATAGAAGTCCTGGTTGAAGAACTCCAGGCCGTTGAGCATGCAGACGTCGTAGCCGTGGGCCGCGAAGTTGCGGGGCATCACGGCAAAGGCGCTGTTGATATTCTCTTCCAGGGTCACGTCGCGGCGGGCGTTGACGGCCGCCGGGCTGTAGGCGTGGCCGCCGTAGATGCTGGGCAGGCTCATGACCGTGGCGTCGGCCATGGAGATGGTGTCGGGGTACCAGACGAAGCCGTCCATGCCCTTGCGGAAGCCGTTGGTGAACCAGGGGTCGTCCAGCATCCGTTCGATATGGCCGCCGGTGAACATGTCCATGACGATGACGATGACGTTTTCGCCGTCCTTGGAATAGGACTGCATGTCAGCCACATAGGCGGGCGGGGTGAAGCTGGTCTTGGCCTGTTCGGGCTCTTCGGCGGTCAGGGCGTTCCAGGCCGTGAGGGCCACCAGGGAGAACACGGCGATGGAGAGCACGCGCGGCAGCTGCAGGCGCACCTTGGGGAAGGCGAACAGCAGGGCCGTCAGGCCCAGGGCCACCAGCACGGGCAGCAGGCCGTCCTTGAAGGTGCTCATGGGGCCGGTGAGGGCGGCCTCACGCAGGAAGCGGATGCCGTCCAGGGCGCCGAAGTGGCCGGGCAGCACGAAAAGGTTCACGAAGGCGAGGCTCAGGGCCCAGAAGGCCACGAAGGCCGGGATGGTCTTGGCCTTGGCCGGGAACCAGAGCCAGAGCACGAAGACCACGAAGAAGGTCAGCGAAAGGTAGCGCACCATGCCCAGCAGCACGTCCAGGGGACCGGCGGCGAAGAAGTTGGGGTCGCTGGCGTAGGACTGGAAGGGCACGTACAGGAAGATCAGGATGGCCAGACCGGCGCAGGACAGGCTGTAGACCGAGCGCATGGTGGCGGCCATGACGGTGTTCATGCCGCCCTGGGCAAAGCCGGGCTTGCGGAAACGGGGCAGGCGGATGGGCAGGCGCAGGTTCTGGAGCAGGAAGAAGACGTTGTTCATGGTCCAGAAGATGAGCAGGGCCGAGGCCGCGTTGTACAGCAGCGCCAGGAAGAAGAAGGCGATGATGATGGCCTGCAGGGTGTCCTTGCGCGTCAGGCCCGGGGTGGTCAGCGTGGCGATGATGTTGACCACGGTCATGACGATGGGCAGGGCGTTGACGCCCCAGAGCAGGCCGTCGGGCTGCGAAAGGTCGGGGATCATCAGGCAGGGCTGGCCCTGCAGCTGGGTGAGCCCCAGGATCATGTAGTACGCGCCGGTCAGGAAGGGGATCTGCAGGGCCACGCCGAAGGCCGAACGGACGGCCAGCAGCGGATGGTAGGCGTAGCGCTTGTAGAGGTTGTTGATGCGGCGCTGGCGCTCGGCCCCCTTGGATTCCTTGCGGATGCGGGCCAGCTGCGGGGCCATGATCATCTGGAGTTTCTTTTCCCGGGCCTGGGTGCCCACGGCCAGACGTCCCAGGGGGATGAAGGCCACGGCGCTGATGCAGGACAGGACGAGGATGCTCAGGCCGTAGTTGTGGGTGAACTGGAGGCTGCCGAGATAGATGGCCCGGTAGATGATCTCGATGGGCAGGATGAATATTTCATACAGAAGCGACATGGCGTTTCCTTGAAAGCATATCCGGCAAGGGCCGTGCTATTTCGTTTTGGTGGCGGCAGCTTCGGCCGCGTGTTCGGCGTCCATGCGGGCCAGGGTGTCCACGGTCCACTGGGCGATGGCTTCACCGCTCCGGCCCCAGCAGGCCACGGATTCCTCGCGGAAGGCGGCGATGGCGGAGGAAGGCGTCTTGAGGGCGCGTTCCACCACGGGCACGATGTTGTTGAAGTCCTCGGGCGAGACCACTTCGCCCAGACGGGCGGCCACGGTGTCTTCCCAGATGACGCCCAGGTCCGCCACCTCGTAGAGTTCGGGGTTGCGCACGGGGATGTCCAGGGTGATGACGGGCTTCTCGTAAAGGAAGGCGAAGTCGAAGCGCACGCAGGACTTGTCCGAGATCATGACGTCGGCCCGGCTCATGGAGGCGGTGGCGTCCATCTCGGTATCGAAGCTGACGTTGGGGTAGTCGCGCAGCATCTCGTGGATGGTGTCCAGCATCTCGGTCTCCACCTTGAGGGACTGGGGATGCGGGCGCAGGATCACGTCATAGCCGGCCTTGGCCAGATCCAGCAGGAAGTTGGGGCCGCAGATGTTGAGGCAGCCCTTGTTGCCCCACGAGGGTGCCACCAGCACCACGGGCGGGGTGCTCCGGCCTTCCTTCTTGCGGGCTTTGGCGGCCAGCTCGTCCAGATAGGGCAGGCCCAGGGAGACGCATTCCTTGGGCGGCAGGCCGCGCAGCTCTTCCACCTTGCGGATGCTGGGCAGCATGAAGTCGCCCACCATCAGGACGGCGTCGTAATGGTCCAGGGAGCCTTTCTGGTACATGGCGATGTCGCCCACGCCGTGGCAGATATGGGCCAGGTTGGTCACGCGGCGCGGACGCGGCATGGGGAAGCCGGGCGTGCCGATGTTGGGCGTGGTGGAGAGCATGATGTCGGCGCGACGACCGGCGGCGCGGGCAAAGGCCGCGGAACCCGTGCCGATGTAGCGCGAGTTCATGAGGTCGTTCTCGATGGTCAGGGCCGGGTCTTCCACATCCATGGTGATGTAGGAGAAGGGCACGCCGCGGCGCAGGAAGGCGTCGATGACGGGCTTGAAGGTGTAATAGTAGCTGCGGCCTTCGGAGAACATGAGGATGCGCTCGTGGTGCAGCTGCTTTTCGGGACGGCGCTCACCCTTGGCCCTGCCCATGATGGCGTAGACGATGTTCTTGACGAAATAGAGCACCGTACCCACCAGGCTGATGGCCAGGTAGACCAGCACGTTGCCCGTGCCGGGGTCGAGGTAGGCGTAGGAGGGCGCGGGGAACAGGGCTTCCAGCACCAGCCAGAGCCCCAGATAGGCGCCCACGGAAATCAGAAAACCGCGCTTCATGCCAGTTGTTCTCCGCGTTGCAGCAGTTTCAGGTTGCGGTCCATTTCCGCGATGCGGCCACGACCGTAGTCGATGCACTCGCGGTAGAAGCCCCACAGGCCCCAGATGTAATCCACGATGATCATGGCCTTGAGCAGGCGGGTGCGGTCCGCGCCGCTGGCTTCGATAAAGGCGTCCAGCAGGGGGCCGGAAAGACGGGTCTCGGTGACGAAGCTGGCGTAGTCCCAGTAGGGCGAGCAGAAGCAGGCGTACTCGAAGTCGATGAGCTTGATGTCGTCGCCCTTGCGCAGGATGTTCTCCAGCACGAAGTCGCGATGGCAGAAGCGCTTCTCGTCGCTGTCCATCTCGCGGGCAAAATCGTAGAACAGGCTGCGCTCATGGTCGGCCAGCAGGTTGACGCCGCTCTGGCGTTCGTAGAGCTTGACCTCGGAAAGCACGGAGAGCACGGCGCTGGGGCCGTACTTTTCGCGGAAGCCTTCGGGCATACGGATGTCATGCAGGCGGCGCATGATGTCCACCACCCCGCGCACCTCGAACCGGTCCAGGGTGTCGTGGTTCAGGATGCGGTAGCCTTCCAGAAAGTCCGTGGTCTTGATGCCGCCCGCGTAAAAGTGGCACTCGGGCGTGATGTCCAGATCCTTCACCATCTCCAGCATGGCCGCTTCCACGCTGCGGTCGATGATCTGGTCGGTGCCCTGGCCGGGGATGCGCAGCACAAGGCCCTTGCCGTCCAGCTGGATGTGATAGGTGTCGTTGGTCAGGCCCTTGAGCTTTTCGGCCATCTGGGTCTCGGAGCACTGGTCGGCCAGTTCGTCGGGCGTCAGCAGGCCCAGGGAAAGGGCGTCGCTCAGGCTGTCGATCTCGCAGAGCAGCATCTTCACCCGCGTGGCGTAGACGGGCACGCGGTCCAGGATGCGGATGACGGAGTCTTCCCAGTAGTCGTCCGGGCCGCTCCTGTCCAGTTCCTCGCGGATGAGGGCCGCGGCCTCCTCGGTCCAGTAGGAGACGCCGGACATGCAGTAGCCCGAGGGCGAATCCTTGCGCACGGAGACCACGCGGTCGTCGGCATCGGTGATCAGTTCCCATTCATGGCCCTGCTGGGTCTGCTGGCAGATGAACTGCGAGACCCCGGGACGCACCAGGGGCACCACCGGACGGCGGATATAGGTGTCACCGTCGATGACCAGGCTGTCGCCCAGGCGGTGGGCCACCAGCTGGAGGGAGGAATAGTTGTTGGCCGTGGCATACTGCGCCGAGATGATGAGCTGGACGCCGTATTTGTCCACAAGATAGTTGAAGCATTCGTGCTTGTAACCGACCACCAGGGCGATGTCGGTGACGCCGTCGGCATGGAGCTGGCGGATGGTACGTTCCACCAGCGGATATCCGCCGATGTTGAGCAGGGGCTTGGGCTTCAGATAGGTGAAGGGGCGCAGACGCGTCCCGAAGCCGGCACAAAGAATGTTGGCACGCATGGGAACCACTCCTGTGCGTTGTGCAGGGATGTGACGGACATCCCCGATGCTGGTGAGGGGGACTGCGCTTGCGCAGGAAAACCTTATCCCCCGGGGTTCGCGATCCCGGATGCCGTATCCGGGGTGCGGAGGTTTCTCACGACACGCAAAAAAAGGCAAGGGCTGTCTGGCGGTTGTCGCCGGACGGGGCAGGCCGGGAGGTGCGGAAGACGGCCCGGCCCATGCTGTACAAGGCGAAGCGTTAGTTTTTTGTGAGCGGGATGCAGCGCGGGAAGGGCCCGGCTCAGTCGTCCTTGCGGGAGGGGGCCGTATCTCCCGGCGCGGGGCGGAACGAAAGGACGCGGCAGCGGTGCGGCGCGGGAGCTTCCGCCTGGCCCTGCATCAGGTCGAAGTCGGGGGCCAGGGGCTGGGCCGCGGGGGCGGGGCCGTCTTCATGCGGCTGGGCCTGCTGTGCCCAATAATAGTTGAACAGCTGGTTCTTGTAGCGTTTGGCCTGGATCATGGAAAAGACCAGGACGGCCTCTTCCCAGCGCTGGGTCGGTTCGAAACGGCTGGCGATGGTGGCGTACTTGCTCCACAGCGACATGAGCGACGCCTCGTCGAGGGCGTCCAGCTGGCGGGCAAGGCGGGTGAGCAGTTTTTCCATGGTTTCCTCCGGCAGAAGCGCGTATATCGCGCCGTCGTTATGGCCCATTTGCGGGCCTGCGTCAAATCCGGCGCCCCTCCGGGCCGGGAAGGCGCCTGCCGGCGGGCCTTCCTCCCCCCCCGGGGGACGCACTGGTGGAGAGGGGCGTTTTGTGCTACACCATTGCCGCGCCGCGAAGCGCTTTCACCTTTTTTGCTAGGCATACCTGGAGGCATCATGACGACCGACCTGAAGGCCATGTACAAGAAAGTCCACAAGGACGCTTTTCCCGAGACCATGACCATTTTGCTGGGTGACGAAAAGCTTGTGTACCACAAGCGCGTCTGGACCCTGGACAACGAGGAAAAAGGTCTGCGCTACGGCGAAAACCCCGACCAGCCCGCTGCCCTGTATGAACTGCGTGAAGGTGGCATCACCTGCGGCGGCCTGCGCTGGCGTGGCCCCGGTCAGGGCATCGTGTCGGCCATGACCGAAGCCCAGATGATCCAGGCCGGCAAGCATCCCGGCAAGACCAACCTCACCGACGTGGACAACGGCGCCAACATCCTGCAGTACCTCAGCGAGCGTCCCGCGGCCATCATCCTCAAGCACAACAACCCCTGCGGCGCTGCCTGGGACGACGGCGGCGTGGCCGCTGCCCTGGACAAGGCCTTCTGGTGCGACCGCATCGCCGCTTTCGGCGGCGCGGTGGTGGTCAACCGTCCCTTCACCCGCGAGGCCGCCGAGATGGTGGCCGCCAGCTACTTCGAAGTGGTGGCCGCTCCTGCCTATGAAGAAGGCGCCGTGGAGATCCTCAAGGGCCGCAAGAACCTGCGCATCATGGAACTGCCCGGCCTGGGCCGCCTGGACGAGCTGACGCAGTCCGCCTTCCTGGACATCAAGAGCCTGGCCGACGGCGGCATCGTGGTGCAGAAATCTTTCGTGAACCGCATCCTCACGGATGCCGACTTCCTGCCCGCCGAAGCCACGGACAAGAACGGCGTCACCGTCACCGCCCGCAAGCCCAACGCCCAGGAAATGGCCGACCTGCGCTTTGCCTGGGCCGTGGAAGCCGGCGTGACCTCCAACTCGGTCATCTTTGCCCGCAACGGCGCCACCGTGGCCATCGGCACCGGTGAACAGGACCGCGTGGGCTGCGTGGAACTGGCCATCCACAAGGCCTATACCAAGTACGCAGATACCCTGGCCTTCCGCGAGCACAACCTCTCCTTCTACGAGCTCAAGCAGAAGGCCGCCACCGACGCCGCCCTCAAGGCCGCTCTGGACGACATCCAGGCCCGTACCCAGGAAGCCCGCGGCGGTCTGCCCGGCACGGTGCTGATCTCCGACGGCTTCTTCCCCTTCCGTGACGGCGTGGACGCCGCCATGGCCCAGGGCGTCACCGCCATCGGCCAGCCCGGCGGCTCCATGCGTGACACCGAAGTCATCGCGGCCTGCAACGAAGCCAGCCCGCAGGTGGCCATGGTCTTCACCGGTCAGCGTTCCTTCAAGCACTAGTCTCCCGCAGGGCACGACACCGGCCGGTGTCGTGCCCTTTTTTCATACCCGCGGCCCTGCCGCCTTCCCGTCAGCCAAGGATGCCCGCCGTGTCTTCCCATCCCCGCACGCCCCGCGCAGGGGCCTCGTCCGCCCGTATCTGCATCTCCGCCCTGTCTGGGGGCGGCGGCAAGACCCTGCTCTCGCTGGGCCTGGCGCGGGCCTTTTCCCGGCAGGGGCTGGCCGTCCAGCCCTTCAAGAAAGGCCCGGACTATATCGACGCGGCCTGGCTCTCTCTGGCGGCCGGACGGCAGGCCAGCAATCTGGACCCCTATTTCCTGTCCCCCGCGCGTCTGCGGGCCCTGTTCCGTCATGTGATGGGACGCAGCGGGGCCCGGCTGGCCCTGCTGGAAGGCAACCGCGGCCTTTTCGACGGCATGGACGTGCGCGGCTCCTGCGCCACGGCCGAACTGGCCCGCACGCTGGACTGCCCGGTGCTGCTCAGTCTGGATTGTACCAAGATGACCCGTACGGCCGCTGCTCTGGTGGCCGGGGTACGGAATTTCGAGCCCGGCCTGCGTCTGGCGGGCGTGGTGCTCAATCAGGTGGCCTCGGCCCGGCATGAAGGCATTTTGCGTGAGGCCATCACCACCTACACGGACGTGCCCGTGCTGGGGGCTATTCCCCGCCTGCGCGAGAACCCCCTGCCGGAACGGCACATGGGGCTCGCCTCGCTGTGCGGTGACGATCTGAGCCCGCAGGCCCAGGAGATATTGGAAAAACTGGCCGATGTGGTGCGCGACCATGTGGATATGGACCGCGTGTTGTCCATCGCCGACGACCTGCCCGCTCTGCCCGAAGAGCCGGATTTCTGGGACGAGGCCGCCTGGGCCGGCGAGGGCGCTGTGGCCTCTTCCGGCGAAGGGCAGCCTGTGGTCTGCTCCGAGGCCCCGGCCCCCGCTGCCGGGGCTGGGACGTCCCCCCGGGCGGATGCCCCGCGCATCGGCTATGTGCGCGACCGGGCCCTGTGGTTCTATTATGAGGAGAACCTCGAAGCCCTGCGCCGGGCCGGTGCGGAGCTGGTACGCCTTTCCCTGCTGGATGACGCGGCGTGGCCGGAGCTGGACGGCCTGTATCTGGGCGGCGGTTTCCCCGAAGACTGGGCCCGGGAGCTGTCCGCTTCGCCGCATCTGGCCCGGCTGGGTACACTGGCCGCCAAGGGCTTGCCCATCTACGCCGAATGCGGCGGCTTCATGGTCCTGGCTTCGGCTCTGGAGCGCGACGGACAGCGCTGGCCCATGAGCGGCATCTTTCCCGTGGAGACCCGCTTCTGCCCCAAGCCGCAGGGCCTGGGCTATGTGCGGGCCGACGTGGTGTTGCCCAATCCCTATTTCCCCCAGGGCTCTGTCCTGCGCGGACATGAGTTCCACTACTCCCTCTGCCACGAGCCTGCCGCCGTCAGCGGCCGTCTGGATCATGCCCTGCGCCTGCGCAAGGGCACGGGCATGGGCCGCGATGCCGAGGGCCACGGCCGGGATGGTCTAGTGAGCGGCCGGGTCTGGGCCGCCTATTGTCATATCTTTGCCCCGGCAGTGCCCGGATGGGCCCCCCGTTTCGTGGAGCTGGCCCGTTGCTACCGCCAGGAACGGACTGGGGGATAGAAAAGGTTTTTATGAGGGGGGAGAGGGACACCTTTTTGGAAAAAGGTTCTCCCTCTCCCCCCTCATGCTCCCCCCTTTCCCTTCCAAAAACTTTTATCAGGAGGCGTCGCAGGATATGGCGGGCCTGCTGACAGGGCTGCGGCGGGTACGATCAACGGATAGCGGCCTGTCTGGTGTTGATGAGATGGAAAAGGCAGCGTTCCCGGAATATTGGCTCCGGGAACGCTGCCTTTTTTGCTGTGGGGGAACGGAGGATGCGGGAAGGGAGCGGTGACCGGAGGCAGCCCGAAGGGCCTGCCCATGGTTGATGCAGGCGTCTTGCGGGGCCCGGCAGCAGAGATATGGGGCTCCCCCAGTGTGTCTTGTGCGTTCCTAAAAACGGTTCAGGATGAGCTTGTCCAGGGCCAGCTTGGGCACATAGTGCACCTGCTCGGCGTCACGCCAGTAGCCCAGGGCGCCGCTTTCGGGTACGTCGGCCACGCGGCGCACTTCCTTGGCCACGCCAAGGCCCAGGACCAGCGTGGGGCGCAGCTCGTCGGGAAGCTGGACCAGCTCGCTCACGCCGCTATGGTCGAACGAGGCGATCATGCAGCAGCCCCACTCACGGCTGGAGGCCGCCAGCTGGATGGTCTGGGCCGCGATGCCGGTATCCAGCCAGACCAGGTCGCCCGCGTTCTTGGGCATGCTCATGACGATGAAGCCCGTGGGGCGCTCACCGGGGAAGGGCCCACCCCAGTCCTTGAGGGCCGCCGCCCATTTGGTCATGCCGAACAGACGCTGGCAGGTTTCGCCGGGGCCCACGAGGCTGTAACGCAGTTGCTGGGCGTTACGGGCGCAGGGGGTCAGGCGGGCGCAGTCCACCAGCCATTCCAGATCCGCCATCTGCAGCGGACGCTCTTCTTCGAAACGGCGGCAGGTACGGGCCGCCAGTGCCAGTTGCTTGAAATCCATATGGGCTCCGCAGGTGAGAAGGGATCGCCGGGATCGCCCGGCGGGGAGGAGAAAAAAATAGCACCTGCCGGAGCACGCGTCTACCGTGGGCAGAGCGGCTGCGGCGAAGCGGAAGGCATGGTCGGGATGCGATGTGGCGGCACGGCCGGGAAATGCTGGCGGGCAGGACGAACAGACCGGCAGTCACGCACACGGGGCCGCGGAAGTCGCCTGCGCAGGGCCGTAGGGGAGCCATCGTGCCGTCCGCGCTCTCGGGCACGGCGCCATGCAGAGGCCTGGGCGTATGGGCTGCTGCGGGCGGTCAAAGACAAGAAAGGGGAGACGCCTGTGGGCGTCCCCCCTGAAAAATCATGGCGGCCTGGCCTAGCGGTGCTGGCTCGTGTGATCGAAGGCCAGGGCGTAGAGATGGTGGAAAAAGTCCACATACTCCACATGCACATGGTCCGGGGTCTTGATGCGCGCCGGGGCAAAATTGAGGATGGAGGTGATGCCCGCATCCATCAGGTGCTGGGCCGCACGCTGGGCGCGTTCGGGCGGCGTGGTGATGATGCCGATCTCGATGTTCTGCTCGGCCACCATGGCCTTGAGGTCCTTGGTGCAATGGACTTCCAGACCGTGGACGATCTCACCGATCTTGAAGGGGTCGCAGTCGAAGATGCCCACGATGTTGAAGCCGCGGGCGCGGAATTCACCGTGGTTCAGGATGGCTTTGCCCAGGTTGCCGACGCCCACGAGCGCCATGCGCCATTCGCGGTCGACCCCCAGGGAGGAGGTGATGGCCGCAATCAGGGAGGTTATGTGATAGCCCACGCCGCGGATGCCGAATTCGCCGAAGTAAGCCAGGTCCTTGCGAACCTGGGAGCCGTTGACCCCGCAGGCTTCGGCCAGGGGGTTGGAGGAGATGACTTCAACGCCGTCGCGCGCAAAATTTTCCAGCACCTGCACATAGGTGGCCAGGCGCTGGATCGTGGCGCGGGGGATGTGTTTGCTTTTGGGTTCCGTGGGCATAATCAATACCTGCTCAAGCTTGTGATGCTTTTGTGAAATTTAGTCTTTTCAATTTACTGGAAAAAAAAAGAATCCGCAAGCACCGGAAATACAACCTTTATTCCTTGCATGCCCGGGCTGGCGAAATGATATGCCAATATAATCAGTCTGCTGGCGGTGTGAATGGGGGAAAAGGAAAAAAGTTGGATTTTAGAAAATATTTTTAAAAGTTTAGGGATGTCCTTTCAGCACCCGGGGTTGAGGCCGGTCCGCAGGAAAAAAGACATTTTGTTACATTATGAAATAATTCCGTGAAGGGGCGAACAACCACGGCCTGCGCAGGACCAAAAAAAAGGGGGGACCGAAGTCCCCCCGTTGCAGCATTACTGCCTGGACGGCCTACGCATAGGGGTTGGCGTACAGCAGGATGAAGCTGATAACCAGGGCGTAAATGGCCAGGGATTCGATGAAGGCGAAGGCCAGGATCATGGTACCGGTCACTTTGCCGCTCACGTCAGGGTTGCGGGCGATACCTTCGCAGGCGCCCTTCAGGCCCAGACCCATACCGATACCGCAACCGAAAGCGGCGATGCCGATGCCGAGAGCGGCGGCCAGGCAGGTGTAACCCAGGGAAGCGGAATCAAGCTGGTTGGCGGCGAAAGCCATGGAAGCCATACCCAGCAGGGCCACGGTGTTCAGGGCGATCATCAGAAGTTTGCGCATGTGACACTCCTTCAACAGTTTGTATAAGTTGGGTCGTTTCCGACCATTCCCCACATATTCGGGGCTGCCGCAAGGGCAGCGGGCTGATTAATGTTCCGGGGCCTCGATGGCGCCCTTGATGTAGAACATGGTCAGCATGAAGAACACAAAGGCCTGCATGGTCTTGCCCAGCAGGAACAGGGCGTAGATCGGGATGGTGCCCAGGATGGGAGCCATGATGAAGAAGAGCACCATAACGATTTCTTCACCGCGGATGTTACCGAAAAGACGGAGAGACAGAGAGACGGGACGCGACAGGTGCGACACGATCTCCAGGGGGAACATCAGCGGGATGAGGAACTTGGAGGGCCCGGTGAAGTGGTGCACGTAGTGCGCCTTCCAGCGGATGATGCCCAGGGCGTTGTAGAACACGAGCACGAACAGGGCCATGCTCACGGTGGTGTTCAGGTTGGCCGTGGGGGCGTCGAAGCCGGGGATCAGGCCCAGCAGGTTCATGCCGAAAATGTAGATGAACATACCGGCCAGCAGCGGCACGAAACGGCGGCCGGCCTCGCCCATCGTGTTGCAGATGAAGTTCTCGATGGTGTCGATGAGAGCTTCAAAGAAGTTCTGCATGCCTCCGGGCACCAGGGTCAGGCGACGGCGCACGAGATAGGCCACCACGAAGAGCACGGCCATACAGACCCAGGAGTAGAAGACATGTTTGAATTCCACCACCTGTCCGCCGATCGTGATCTGGTCCATGTTGCAGAACGTGGAGAGTAATACCGGATGCGGCAAACCACCAGCCATGAGACATGCCTCCTGCTCGGTTAAGGTGAAAAATCCGGCGCTAGCGCTTTCCGGCCGCGCGGCTTGCCCACGCGTAGGTAATGAGCGCCAATGCCGTGGCGGCGGCCAACCCTCCCAGCAGGGCCGTCAGCGGCGCCCCGCACACTGCAAGGGCCACATAGGTCACCACGGCCAGTACGGCCAGTCTGCCTCCCCAGCGCAAGAGCACCACGCGCAGGAACGCCGTACTGTATTCACCAAGGGGCTGCCGCAAGAAAAAGCGGGCCAATCCCCAAAAAGTCCAAGTAATCATTGCCGCGCCCACGCCAAACCAGAACAGGCCGGGCATGTGCGCATAACCGACGCCGCCCATCCCAAGGCAAATGCCGGTAAACAAAATCAAATTCCGCACCAGCGGCAGAATGACCGGATGACTTATACCCCGACGCCAGAGCCAGTTGTCAATATCTTTCAGCAAGGGTCCCAACATTATCCGTCATTGCGGTCGTGACCGCCGGTCTTCGTGCCTTCGCCCTCGGGGGCTTCCGGGCTGGTCGTGCCGGTGCGCAGCTGCGCCGTGGGGGCCCTGCCGCCGGTTTCCCGGCTGACGGCGGCGGTTTCCGCCGCACAGGCCCGGGCGATGCTGTCCGGGACGACCGTTTTTTTCTTCACCGTGACGCGCTCCGGCCTGTCGGCCAGGGCTTCGGCACGTTTTTGTTCTTCTTCGCGGGACATCTTGCGCAGCAGGCGCTGGGTATCCTCATAGACGTTCATGAAACCGGCGATGATCCCGATGACCAGGAAGACCAGCTTCAGCCAGGGACCCGTCTCCAGCCAGGCGTCGAGTCCGTAGCCTATGGCGAAACCCACCAGCGGGCCGCTCACCATATGCATGCCGATGGTGCCCGTGGTGGCAAGGGATTCCATGCCCTTGCTCTGCTGTTTGAAAATGTCCTTCAGTGACACGTTTTCTCCTGCCTTCGGCTGTGATGACGGGCGGGTGAGGATCGCAAAATCCTTTGGACCCCCTGAAGCCGTGTCAATGTACAAATTATCACAATGGCATCGCTGCGTCAATGCAATTTGTGGATTTGCACCGGCTCCCCGTCCGGAAGACCTTGTGAAGTGTTGCGCTATCTTATTGAAAAATAAATTGTTTTTTAACTATCTGACATATTTTATAAAAAGGATCGAAAACCCCGGAAGCGTCAAAAATCCGTACCGTGCGACACCGGCAAAAGGGGGCCGTCTCAGGCGCGACGCTGCCAGCAGCTCACGCTTTCCACATGCGGGCTGTGGGGGAAGAGGTCCAGGGGCGTCACCTGCACCAGCTCATAATCGGCGGACAGCATCCGGGCATCGCGGGCCAGGGTGGCCGGGTTGCACGAGATGTAGACCAGACGCTCCGGAGCCAGATGGAGCAGGGCCTCCAGGGCTTCCGGGGCCACACCGCCGCGCGGCGGGTCCAGCAGGGCATGATCCCAGTGCCCGGGGCCGTGCTTGCGGGCCAGGGCCGTCAGCAGGCGGGCGGCGTCCCCGGCCTCGTAGCGGCAATGGCCGAAGCCGAAACGGCGGGCATTGCGCTCCGCCAGGAGCACGGCGCGGCGGTCGTATTCCATGCCCAGCACCTCGTCGAAATGTCCCGCGGCCAGCAGGCCAGGAGCCCCCGCACCGCAATAGACATCCAGCAGACGGCGGGGCGTCACGCCCGCCTGGGGGGAGAGGAGCAGATCCACGGCCGTGGCGGCCAGCAATTCGGCGGCCCGGCTGTTGACCTGGAAAAAGGATGCGGGATCGATACCGAACCAGCGGCCGCCCAGGGGCAGATACAGCGGCGCTCCGTCGTCCGGCAGGGCCTCGCCCCGGCGGTCGAGGCAGAGCACGCGCGTCTCTCCGGCCACCAGAGCGTCAGGGGTGGCACGTTCCTCATGGACGAAGGCCTGGATGTGCGGGAAGGCGTCCAGCAGTTCCCGGCCCATGCGGGCCACGGTACGGCGCTGTTCCGCCGTGCCCGGGCTGGTGACGCAGGTGAGCCACCAGCGGCGTCCCGGAGCATCGTCCGCGGCGGCCTGTGCCGGAGCGGGATCGGGCCAGCCGTAGCGCACCACCAGGAAGCGCCAGAAACCGCAGTCTTCCGTAGCCGGACGTTCCCGCCGGGGGCGGCGCCCGCGATTCTTTTCCGTCCGGGGCCGCAGACGGCCTTCCTCGGCGGCGCTGCGCGGCGGCACATAGGCGGGCAGGCCGCTGCGGGCGGCCAGGTCGGCGCAGGCCCTGACCAGCTCCAGCCCCTCGCCGGGCGGCAGGGCGCAGCCGGGCACCGGCAGCACCCGCAGGCCGCCGCGTCGGCGCAGGCCCAGGCACAGGCCGCTGCCGTCGGCAGGGCCGAAGGCGAATTCCATCTTGTTGCGGAAGGCCCGCTGTTCCGGGGAGCCCAGAGCGGGCCGCAGGGGCAGGGCCGCATCACGGCCCAGACCGCCGATGCGCTCCAGGGCATCGCGCACCAGCTGGCCTTTCCAGCGTAGCTGGGCCGCATAGGGCAGGCGCTGCCAGGGACAGCCGCCGCAATCCTCGCCGTGGGGACAGATGTCCTCCGCCAGGGCCACGTCCTCCAGCACCGCCGTACGCTGGGCCTCCCAGAAGCGTTTCTGGCGGCGGATGATGCGGGCCCGTACCGTCTGGCCGGGCAGGGAGCCCGCGACGAAAATGACAGGCCCGCCGTCCTCGGGGCGGTGCAGGCCGCGGCCGTCGTGGCTCAGGGCGTCGATACGGCAAACGATCTCATCGGTCATGGCGGAACAGGGGGTTGGAGTGGCGGGGAACAGGCCGGAGAGGCCTGCGGCACGATGATCTTTCTTGTAGCGGCTTTGCCCCGGGCTGGCAATGCGCGGCAGGGCGGAGCAAAGGGGGACAGCCGTCCCCCTGCGGCGGGAAAAGCGCGTCCGGCGCGGAAAAAAAGCGGCGGAAGGCAAAAAAGCATTGCCTCCCGGCGCTTCCTGTGCTATGCAACGCAACTGGCCTACGCCTCTGTCTGGCCCCGACTACCGCGCGTCCCACCACAGGATGCGTAGCCTGTGGCGCGGCCAAGAACAAAAATCACTTGACTTTTCTTGTAGCATGAGGCAAACAGGCCTCTCTCTTTTCGGAGGTTTAAGAGCATGTACGCTATTATTGAAACGGGCGGCAAACAGTACCGCGTCGAAGAAGGTTCCAAGATCGTTGTGGAAAAGCTCGCTGGCGAAGCCGGCAGCGAAATCAAGCTGGACAAGGTGCTGATGCTTGGCGGCGCCGACGTGAAAGTGGGCGCTCCCTATGTGGAAAACGCTGCCGTGACCGCCGAAGTGGTGGAACAGGGCCGCGGCGCCAAGGTCATGGTGTTCAAGCGCTGGCGTCGTAACGACTCGCGCAAGCTGCGCGGTCATCGTCAGGACTGCACCACCATCCGCGTCAAAAGCATTAACGGCTAGCTTGACGGCGTGTCCCTGCGGGGACGCACGGCAATCTGCCTTGTAAGGAGTATACCATGGCTCATAAGAAAGCAGGCGGCTCTTCGCGTAACGGCCGCGACAGTGCGGGCCAAAGACGCGGCGTGAAGCGCTTTGGCGGCCAGAACGTGCTGGCTGGCAACATCATCGTGCGTCAGCTCGGCACCAAGATCTATCCCGGCACCAACGTGGGCATGGGCAGGGACTACACCCTGTTCGCCAAGGTTGACGGCGTGGTGCGTTTTGAAAAGTACATCCGCAAGCGTCGCGTGCTCACCCGCGTGCATGTGGAAGCCCCCGTTGCCGAATAACGGCGCGGCAAGGCGTGATTTTTGAAGGGAAGAGGCCGCAGGGCTTCTTCCCTTTTTTGCTTTTTTCAGGCCCCTGCGGCCTGCGGTACGCCCGCAAGGCGTCCCGAAGATCAGGGTGGTGACACCCGGGAGATTTTTCATGCGTTTTGTGGACGAAGCTACTATCCAGGTCCGGGCCGGCAAGGGCGGCCACGGCTGCGTGTCTTTCCGGCGTGAAAAGTTCGTGCCCCGCGGCGGGCCGGACGGCGGTGACGGCGGCAAGGGCGGTTCCGTCATCCTCAAGGCGGACAGCCGCCTGCTTTCCCTTTATGACTTCCGCCTCAAGCGCCAGTACGAGGCCCGCAACGGCCAGCCCGGCATGGGCAGCCAGTGCAACGGCCGCAAGGGCGATGACCTCATCTTGGGCCTGCCCGTGGGCACCCTGGTCTATGCCCGCGACGAGATGGGCGAGGAATACCTGCTGGCCGACCTGCGCGAGCCCGACATGGAAGTGGTGGCCGCCCAGGGCGGTCGCGGCGGCATGGGCAACGAGCATTTCAAGACGTCCACCATGCGCGCCCCGCGTTTCGCCCAGCCCGGCGAGCCCGGCGAGGAACGCGAACTGCGCCTGGAACTGAAGATCCTGGCCGACGCCGGCCTGCTGGGCCTGCCCAATGCGGGCAAGTCCACCTTCATCTCGCAGGTCTCGGCGGCGCGGCCCAAGATCGCGGCTTATCCCTTCACCACGCTGACCCCCAATCTGGGCGTCATGATCGACGAATACGATCCTGACCGCCGCATGGTCATCGCCGACATCCCCGGCCTCATCGAGGGCGCCCACGAAGGCCAGGGCCTGGGCCACCGCTTCCTCAAGCATGTGGAGCGCACCCGCTTCCTGGTGCACATCCTCAGCATCGAGGACGTGAGCGACGACAATCCCTGGGCCGGTTTCGAGCTCATCAACGAGGAGCTGCGCCGCTTCGACCCCGAACTGGCCGAACGTCGCCAGATCGAGGTGGTCAACAAGATCGACCTGGTGGACGAGGAGCGTCTGGAAGAGCTGCGGGCCCGCGCCCGCGCCGACGGCCGCGAGGTCTTCTTCATCTCGGCCCGTGACGGCATCGGCATCGAGGATCTGGTGGCCGCGCTCTGGAAGCTGCGCGATGAAGTGCAGGTGCACGAGCCCCTGCACCACTTCGTGGAAGCCGAGAACGTGGACGAAGAGGAATTCGAGGACATCGAAGTCATCTACACCCGCGAGTGATGCGTGCGGGGCAGGGATGCGGGACCGCCGCTTGGCAGGCCGCGTTCCTGCCCCGTTTTTCGTCACTCAGGAGGAGAAGCATGAAACATATCCTTCTGTCCTGCCTCCTGCTGCTGGCCCTGTGCGCCACCGCTCTGGCCGCCCCTGTGGAGAAGCAGACCTTCCGCGTGGTCGCCCCCGAGGGCTGGACCGTGACCGCCGTGCCGGACGTGAGCGAAGGCGTGGTGCTGGTGGCCCCGGACAAATCCGTGAGCGTCACCATCGTCACTGCCGCCAGCGGGACCATGACGCCGGAACAGCTGGCGGCCGATTACGAGCAGAAGCTGCACGCCGCCCGTGTGGCGCAAAACGGCAACTATTACGGCCTCAAGGGCATGGCGGGCGATCTGCCGCTGGAGGTCTGCCTCTGGACCTTCGACGGCATGCACGGCGTGGCCAGCATCGTGGGCCGTACCGGCCATCCCGCCCTGCAGGGCATCGTGGACTCGCTGGAGTTCTACAAGTAGTCCCGTACCCCCAGTGTTTTTATGAGGGCGGGGGGACTTTGTTCTGCTGTCGCTGCCCGTAACGTCGTACGGTAACGGGCACGGCCCTCCGGGCCGCCTTTCGGCCGCTCTGCAGAAAAGTCCCTCCGCCTTCATGCCTTCTCAGCCCTTCAAAAATGTTGTCCGAATCCCTGTGAGGAAGACGGGAAACGGCAGGGCCCCCGGCCTTCTGTCTTCCGTGCTGCCTTCAGCAGCCATCGAACAGGGGGATGCATAGCTCCTGTGCTCCCCTGTGCCGGGAAAAGTCTCGCAGGCTGCCGGATGGGATGCTTCCGAAGGACATGCGCCGCTAAGGGCATAGGAAGGCCTCCCTCGCGCGCCGGCAAATGGCGGCCCCTCCGGGGCAGCGCCCGCTGGAGGCAGGACACTGCGGATACCGGCAGCCGCTATAGGTGCCTTCTTCGCTGGCGCGGCCGCAGGGTGCTGGCTGTTTGTCGTGCTTTGGGCTATGGTCAGGCGGCGTCCGCCGGAGGCGGACAGGAATTTTTTAGAGCCCTTGTTAGGAGCGATCATGGAAAGACAGGCCGATTGGCGACAGGAAAAAGCACAGGCGCTGGCCCGTGCCCGTGTGGTGGTCATCAAGGTGGGCAGTGCGGTATTGACCGATGCCCAGGGGCTGAGCACGCCCGTGCTGGAAAGCCTGGCCCGTCAGATGGCCGCCCTGCGCACCGCGCCGGACGGGCATGAGCGCCGTCTGGTGCTGGTCTCTTCCGGGGCCGTGGCGGCCGGTCGCGCCGTCCTGCGCGCCCACGGCCACAGCGGCGAGACCTCCGGCCTGTCCGCCCGTCAGGCGGCTGCCGCCGTGGGACAGGGGCAGCTCATGCGCGCCTGGGACGAAGTCTTCCGCGCCTATGATTTCCCCACCTCGCAGGTGCTGCTCACCCGTGACGACCTGCGCGCCCGCCAGCGTTTCCTCAATGCCCGCAACACCTTCGCCGAGCTCATGGACTGGGGCGTGCTGCCCATCGTCAACGAAAACGACACGGTCTCGGTCAGCGAGCTGAAATTCGGCGACAACGACTGTCTGGCCAGCCTGCTGGTCAACCTCATCGGCGCCGACCTCTACATCAACCTGACCTCGGCCCCGGGCGTCTACGCGGCCAATCCGCAGGAAGTGCCCGACGCGGGCATCCTGGAATGCGTGGAGGACGTGGCGGGCCTCGATCTGGGCCGCATGTGCGGCGGCAAGACCAGCGTGGGCACCGGCGGCATGTACTCCAAGCTGCAGGCCGCGCGCCGCGCCGCCCAGCTGGGCGTGCCCACCCTCATCCTGCCCGGTCGCGAAGCGGACGTGCTGGCGCGCGCCTTTGCCGGTGAGGCCGTGGGCACCTGGGTCCGTCCCGAGGAACACGCCATCCCGCGGCGCAAGTTCTGGCTGGCCTACCAGTCCGATCCGGCGGGCACGGTGCTGGTGGATGCCGGTGCGGCCGAGGCCCTGCTCAGCAAGGGCAGCAGCCTGCTGCCCGGCGGTGTGCGTCAGGTGCTGGGCAATTTCCAGAAGGGCGCGCTGGTGCGTGTGGCCCGTCTGGGCGAAAGCGACAGCCACGCCAGTCTGGGCGTGGGCCTGTCTAATTACAGTGCGGCGGATTTGCGCAAGATCATGGGCCTGCGTCGTCATGAGGTGGCCGCCATCCTGGGCGATGCCCACTATCCCGAGGTCATCCATCGCGACAACCTGCTCATGGATGCCGCCATCTAGGCAGCGGCGTTTGCCGGGCGGCAGGGCGTATCCGTAGGGAATGCAGCGCTGAAGAGCGGGGCTTGGCCCGACGGCGGGAGCCGGAGCGGCTTCCCTCCTTGGGCGGAGGAGCCCGAAAGCCGGGCAGATCCTTAGGAGTTGGTGAGCGATGGTCATATTGATCGCAGGGGAGACCCATACGGGAAAGACCCTGCTGGCGCAGAAGCTGCTGGAGGCATACCGCTATCCCTGCCTGTCGCTGGATCACCTGAAGATGGGGCTCATCAGGAGCGGCCAGTGCGCGCTGTCTCCTGAAAGCGATGATGCCGAGCTCACACGCTACCTATGGCCCATCGTCAGGGAGATGATCAAGACATGCATAGAGAACCGCCAGAACATGATCATCGAGGGATGCTATATCCCCTTTGGCTGGGAAGATGATTTCCCGGACGAGTACAGAAAAGAAATCGCCTATGTCTGCCTCGTGTTCAGCGAGGGCTACATCAAAGAACGATATGCGGATATAGCCAGGTATGAAAGCGTGATCGAAAACAGGAAGGAAGCATGTCCTGCGCCTGAGAGCCTGCTTGAGGGAAATCGGCGCAATTTGCGGCAGTGCATCCTGCATTCCTATAAGTACATTCTGATGGACAAAGACTATGCCCTGGATATCGAAATGATACGGCGGCTCCTGCATACGGCAGCGCCCAAGGCCGATGCCGTTGCGGGATAATGAAGTCTTTTTTCCCGTGCGCTGCCCCAGCAGGCAGGGCATGGAGGCATCCTGCAATCCACTGCTCTCTGTCATCAAGGAGGGACCATGTCCGGCAAAACAACTGTCATGAAACCCGGTGCGGCCATCGCCGCCTGCTTCGGCAAATTCGCCCGCTGCTACGGTCGCAGCTGCCGGGCCGAGTTCATCTGGTTCCTGCTGTTCTTCCTGGTGCTGGGGGCGCTGGCCGTGTGGTTCACCTCGCCCATGATTGTGGGCATGCTCTGGGCCCTGCTGATGATCCCGCTCAGCTCCGTGGGCATCCGCCGTCTGCACGACCTGAACCTGCCCGGCGGCATCTGGACGGTCTGGCTGACCATCACCGTCATCCTGCCCATGTTCGGCCTTTCCAACTACATGAACAATGAAGGGCATTTGTCGGACTACATGCTCTATCTGCACTATGCTTGGCTGTTCGTCACCGGTACCTTGCTGCTTTTCCTCTGCTTCGCCAGCGGTCAGGAAGGCCCTAACAAGTACGGTCCGGCGCCGTGCGTGAAGGCCGCCGTCGCTGCGGACGAGGAAGAAACGGCCAAGGAAGACTAACCATCTTTTCCTCTTCGATTTACATGATGAAGCGGAGCCCTCGGGCTCCGCTTTTTTCATGGCGCACGGGGCGGCCCTAAAGAGGCCCCGCATCTTTGTGCGAGCCCCTCATATCCGCAATGGCCGGGCGGCCCCATGAGCGGCCATCCGTCATCTTGCGCATCGGCTTTTTTGCCTGTCATCAAAAAAGGCCCGCGTCCCGCCAGATGGCGGGGCGTGGGCCCTGATAAAGCGCGCTGGGGAGGGATGGGGGTACGGGGGAAGGGGACACCTCTCGCGGAGCAGAGGGGTCCCCTTCCCCCGTCCAGTTCGTTACGCGAAGTCGTAGCCGGCCTGCAGGGCCTTGGCGTTGACCGGGATCAGCTTGGCGTAGTGGGCGCTGACCACGCGGTTGAGGGCTTCCTGCACGGCTTCCAGGGGCAGGGCGCCGGTGGCCTTGATCCAGGCGCCCAGGGCCACCATGTTCGCCAGTTTCACATTGCCCAGTTCGTGGGCGATGTCGTTGACCGGGATGTAGACCGTGCGGTGCTTGCCGTCCAGCAGGCCTTCGGAGATGAGCGAGGCGTTGACGATCTGCACGCCGTCGGGATGCAGCCGGGGCTGGAACTTGGCCAGCGAGGGCTCGTTGAGCACGATGATGGAGCGGGGCGTGTTGACCAGGGGCGAACCCACGGGATGCTCGTCCAGCACCACGGTGCAGTTGGCGGTACCGCCGCGCATCTCGGCGCCGTAGACCGGGATGAAGCTCACTTCGAGGCCGTGTTCCATACCGGCCTGGGCCAGCAGGTTGCCGATGAGCATGACGCCCTGGCCGCCGAAACCGGCGATGATGACGTCCTGATACTTAGCCATGCTGCACCTCGCTTTCGGCCGGGGCGGTCACGTCTTTGTACACGCCCAGAGGGAATACAGGGATCATGGCCTCGCTGATGCGCTTGTTGGCGCTGACGGGGTCCATATGCCAGTTGGTGGGGCAGCCGGAGAGCAGCTCCACGAAGCCGAAGCCCAGGCCCTGCAGCTGCACTTCGAAGGCCTTGCGCAGGGCCTTCTTGGCCGCGCGCACATGCTTGACGCTGTCCAGGGCGCAGCGTTCGGAATAGGCCACGCCGGAGAGCTGGGCCATGAGCTCGGCCATGCGGATGGGGCCGCCTTCGTGGCGGGCCATGTCGCGGCCGCGGGGGCTGGTGGTGGTTTTCTGGCCCAGCAGGGTGGTGGGGGCCATCTGGCCGCCGGTCATGCCGTAGACGGTGTTGTTGATGAAGATGCCGGTGATGAGCTCGCCGCGGTTGGCCGCGTGGATGGACTCGGCCAGACCGATGGCGCCCATGTCGCCGTCGCCCTGATAGGTGAAGACAACGCTTTCGGGGCGGGCACGGCGCACGCCGGTGGCCACGGCGCAGGCACGGCCGTGGGGGGCTTCGAGGCCGTCCACGTTGAAGTAGTCGTAAGTGAAGGTGGCGCAGCCCACGGAGGCCACCAGGATGGTCCTGTCGGCCACGCCCAGCTCGTGCAGCACCTCGCTCACCAGGCGGTGGGCGATGCCGTGGTGGCAGCCGGGGCAGTAGTGGGTCACGCGCTCGTTGAGCACGGGATTGGTGTCGAAGACCAGGGTCTCGCCATCCTGGGGCACAAGGGCCTGTTCAAGTTCGTGCGCGTGCATCTTAGTTCTCCTTGCAGGCCTGACGGATGGGATCTTCCAGGGCATCGGCGCCGATGAACAGGCCGGGCATGACGCCGTGCCAGTCCACCTTGGCGTTCTCGCCCATCAGGGACAGGCGCACGTCTTCCACCATCTGGCCGGTGTTCTGTTCGATGACCAGGAAGCGGCGGCCCGGAGCCAGGGCGCGCAGGGCGTCGGCCGGGAAGGGATAGAGCGTCTTGGGACGGAACAGGCCCGCCTTGAGGCCTTCTTCGCGCAGCTTGCGGATGGCGCTGCGGGCGATGCGGGCCATGGAGCCGAAGGCCACCACCACGAGTTCGGCGTCGTCGGTGTTCCAGCATTCGGCGCAGGCTTCGGCCTGCATGGCGGCGTACTTTTCCATGAGCAGGCGGTTGCGGGCGGCCAGGGCGCCTTCGGCCAGGTACACGGACTTGAGCAGACGGGGCTTGGCGCCGGGGCCGCGCTTGCCGTAGCCTTCCATGCGCCAGGGCGCGGCCAGTTCGGCCAGGGCCTCGGGGCTCAGGGCGTCGGCCGGGGGCTGACGGCGCACGGGCTCCTTGATCTGGGCCACGATGGCGTCACCCAGCAGCATGACCGGGTTGGCGTACTTGAAGGCCAGAGCGAAGGCGCGGAACATCATGTCGTAGCATTCCTGCGCGGTGGAGGGGGCCAGCACCAGGTTGCGGTGGTCGCCGTGACCGCCGCCCTTGACGGCCTGGAAGTAGTCGCCCTGCGAGGGGCCGATATCGCCCAGGCCCGGGCCGCCGCGTTCCATATTGACGATGACGGCCGGGATATGGCTGCCCGCCATGTAGGAGATGCCTTCCTGCATCAGCGAGATGCCGCAGCTGGACGAAGAGGTCATGGCCGGGATGCCGCAGGCGCCGGCGCCCAGCAGCATGTTGATGGCGGCCACTTCGCTTTCGGCCTGCACGAACTGGCCGCCGCATTCGGGCAGCCGGAGGGACATGGTCTCGGGGATCTCGTTCTGCGGCGTGATGGGATAGCCGAAATAGCAGCGGCAGCCGGCGTCCAGGGCGCCAAAGGCCACAGCTTCATTGCCCTTGATGAGAATGCGGTCGTGACTCATGCGGTCTTCTCCGTTTTTTTGGATTTGAAGACACGGATGGCCACGTCCGGGCACATGAGCGCACAGGAGGCGCAGCCCGTACAGCGGCCTTCGGTTTCCATCACCTCATAGCCCTGGCGGTTGAACCGTCCCGAGGGGCGAATGATGTGCGCCGGGCAGACCGCTACACACAGGCCGCAGCCTTTGCAGCGTTCTTCCAGAAAAACAATTCGCGACATGCTGTTCCCCTGATCGATACAGATTGCACATGGCGCGGCATCCTGCCACAGGGTGCCGCACCATGCGGTGTTGACACTTATCATGCCCCGAAGGGCCGGTTGCGGATGCGTCCGGCTCCGTCCGTACCGGAAAGCCGGGCAGCCGCAAAAAACGCCTACCGGATGAGCATGGCATCCCCGTAGGAGAAGAAGCGGTAGCCTTCCTTCACGGCCTCCTGATAGGCTTCCAGGATGCGTTTGCGGCCCGCGAAGGCCGAGACCAGCATCAGCAGGGAGGACTCGGGCAGGTGGAAATTGGTGATGATCCCGTCCACCACGCGGAAGGGACGGCCGGGGTAGAGGAAGATGTCCGTCCAGCCGGCAAAGGGCTGGGCACGGCCGCAGACCTGGGCCACGCCTTCCAGCGTGCGTACCGAGGTGGTGCCCACGGCGATGACGGGCCGGTGCTGGGCCTTGGCCTCGGCGATGGCGTTGGCCGTCTCTTCGGGCAGTTCCACGTATTCCCGGTGCATCTGGTGGTTGCGGATGTCTTCGCAGCGCACGGGGCTGAAGGTGCCGTAGCCCACATAGAGCGTCACTTCGGCCCACTGGAAGCCGCGCTGGCGCAGGGTCTCGCGCAGCTCGTCGGTAAAGTGCAGGCCCGCCGTGGGCGCGGCCACGGAACCGGTCTTCTCCTCGCGGGAGTAGATGGTCTGGTAACGGCTGAAATCTTCTTCGGCGTCGGAACGCTTGATGTAGGGCGGCAGGGGGATGTGCCCGGTGGCGGCAAAGGCGTCGGCCACGTCGCCCTTCCAGCACATGCGCACACGCCGGTGGCCGAAGGTGCCGCATTCAAGGATGGTCACGCTGATGCCCGCGCCGAAGTGCAGGGTCTCGCCTTCGCGCACGCTGCCCCCGGAACGGACCAGGCCGTTGACCTCGGCGCTCCAGGTGTCCTCACGGCCCTTGACGGGCGTGGCGGCGGCCCGCACCAGCGGCAGGGGCGTCAGCAGCAGGAATTCCACCTTGCCGCCGGTACTGCGGCTGCCCAGCAGGCGGGCCTGCAGCACTCGGGAGTTGTTGGCCACCAGCAGGGCGCCTTCGGGCAGGCAGTCCGGCAGGTCGCTGAACATGTGGTGCTCCAGGTCAAGGGCGCCGTTGCGGCGCATGGTCAGCAGGCGCGACGTGCCCCGCTGCTCCGGCGGATACTGGGCGATCTGCTCCTGGGGCAGCTCGTAGGTATAGTTTTGCAGCAGAAAATCATCTTCGGAAACGAAAACAGGCGGCATGGGTCTTTTCCTTCACTTCTCTTCGGGCCGCGTGGCGGCCGCAACATCTGCCGTCGGACAGGGCCGGGCGATGCCGTTTTCCATGCCCGTCCCGCAGGGGGAGGGGCAGCCGGGCAGCCGGAGAGACGCTTGTCAGTCCGTGCCGGAGAGGCTATCCTTTTCGGGCTGTCCGGCCTTCCGGACGACAGTTGAAGGAGTATAGCCAATGCGACGCCTACTTGTCACCTTGATCCTTGGGGTCTTCCTGGCCAGCGCCGCCGGTTGCGCGGACCTGGGCATCAGCAACCCCTTTGAATCCACGCCGACCGCCGCAAACAGCCAGCTTTTGGGCATCAGTTTGCCTGCGGGCATGGAACTTTCCACGCAGCACTGCGCCCGCACCACCGGCAGCGACGGCCAGCCCCAGGGCATGGAGACCGCGTACGGTCAGGCCGACCGGATGCAGGTGGCGCAGAGCCTGTTCAACAACATGCAGGGGGCGGGCTGGAACGTGCGCATGAGCCTGCGCAAGGCCGACCGCATCATGCTGGCCTTTGAGAACGGCAACCGTCTTGCCGTGATCAGCCTGTATTCGCAGACGGTCTACAGCTGCGTGGCCGAGATCTGGGTCTCGGAAAAGATGGCCGACGGTTCCTCCCTGAACCTCCTGCCCCTGCGCGGTGAGGGCGGCCAGAACAGCGGCGGTTTCGGCGGCTTTGGCGGCAGCTCCGACGGTGCTTCCGGCGGCGGCTTCGAAAGCAACGGCCCCGCCACGGGCGGCGGTTTCGAGACGCCCGACGGCGGCAGCACGCCGCCTCCGGTGGGCAACAGCGGGGGCTGGGGCTCCTCTTCGGGCGGCAGCAGCAGCGGCAGCGGTCTGCAGGAGCGTCTGCTGTGAGCGCGTCGCCCTTCCACAACAGCCGCCGTTTCGCGGGCAAGCGTCTGCATCTGGGCGTGTGCGGCTCCATCGCCTGCTACAAGGCGCTGGATCTGCTGCGCGCCCTGCACGCCCTGGACATCCACGTTTCCGTCACCCTCACCGACGGCGCGCGCCGTTTCGTGACGCCCCTGCTTTTCGAGGCCCTGGGCGCCATGCCGGTCTATGGCCGCATGTTCGAGGGCGACGAGGTCTTCGATCATCTGGAGCCGGGCCAGCGGGCCCAGGCCATGCTGGTGGCCCCGGCCTCGGCCGACGCCCTGTCGCGTCTGGCGGCCGGAGCGGCGTCGGACATGCTCTCGGCGCAGGCACTGGCCTTTGACGGGCCGCTGGTGGTGGCCCCGGCCATGAACCCGCGCATGTGGCGGCACCCGGCCACCCAGGACAATGTGGCCACCCTGCGGCGGCGCGGGGCCCGGGTCGTCGTGCCCGGCTGCGGCGGCACGGCCTGCGGCGATACCGGTCAGGGCCGTCTGGCCCCGGTGGAGGATCTTTTTCTGGCCGCCCTGCGTGCCCTTTCGCCGCAGGACATGGCGGGACAGCGCGTCATGCTGACCATGGGCCCCACCCGCGAAAAGTGGGACGGCGTGCGCTACTGGACCAATCCCAGCAGCGGCACCATGGGTGCGGCGCTGGCCACCTCCGCCTGGCTGCGCGGGGCCGAGGTCACGGCCGTGTGCGGGCCCGGCTGCCCCGACCTGCCCGCCGGGGTGGAGCGCATCGGCGTGGGCAGTGCCCGCGAGATGTTCGAGGCCGCGTCCGACTGCTGGCCCCGCATGGACATGGGCCTGTTCTGCGCCGCTGTGGCGGACTTTTCGCCCGAACCGCTGGGCCCGCAGAAGTTCAAGAAAGAAGGGCGGCAGGACGGCTTCAGCATCCGCTTCACGGCCAATCCCGACATCTTGCGGACCCTGTCGCACCAGCGGCGGGAAGGGCAGAAAGTGCTGGGCTTCGCGGCCGAGACCACGCCCGACATGGACAGCCTGCTGGAGCTGGCCCGCGGCAAGCGTGCCCGCAAGGACGCCGATCTGCTGGCGGGCAACCGCGTCAACAGCGGCGACAGCGGCTTCGGCGCGGCCACCAACAGCATGGCCGTGGTGGACCGTACCGGCCATGAAGAGATCTGGCCCAACCAGAGCAAGGCCGACGTGGCCTGGGATCTTTGTTCGTGGCTTTTGCGCCTGTAAACCCGCTGGCGGCCCCCTGGCAGGCACGCGGCCTCGACTGGCTGCTCATGCCCGAGGATCTGCCTCCGGAGCTCTCCCTGTGCGTCATGCCGGACGCCGTCCCGGCCGCGCCCGTGCGCCGTCCGCAGCCTGCGGCCCCGCGGGCGCCCCGTCCCGTGCGTCCTTTGCCTTCCCAGCTGCAGCAGGAAGGCCAGGGCAGTGCGCCCGCCGCACCGGCACAGGCCGTGAGGCAGGGCGGTGCCCCCGTGGCTTCTCCCGCTCCCGCAGCGCCCGCCCCGGAACAGCGGCGTCCGGCCCGGCCGCAAGCCGCGGAACAGGCCCCGGAGACCGCCGCACCGGTCAGGAGCTGGCGGCCCCTGCCGCCCCACGTCTGGCCCGCCGTCTGGCAGGAGCGCCTTTCGCGCACCCGGCAGGGACGGGTGGTCTGGACCTACTGGAACCTCGGCCCGGACCTTTGCGAAGCGCAGGCCCCGGGCAAGGCGCAGCGCAGCGCCTTTTTCCGCCGTCTCATGCAGGATCTGGCCTATCCGGCGGGCACCAGCACCTTCTGGCCCGCCTGTCTGCCCGATCCTGACGCCATGCCCGCCTCCCCGGCCCCGGCCGAGGGGGAGGACAGGCCCCGCTACCAGCCCAATGCCGACGTGTTTTGGTCCGGCGTGCAGGCCCTGCATGCCCGTGCCGTGGTGGTCATGGGCTCCGTGGCGGCCCGCGCCCTGGGGCTGCCCGCCGGGGTGCGTCCCCTCCAGCAGTTGCGGCATCGCGGCACGCTGGTCTGGGTGCTCTGGGACGTGGAATTCCTTCTTGATGAACCGCAGCGCTACGCGGCCATGCTGGCCTTTGTGCGCCGGGCGCTGCAACAGATCTCCAGACGCTGAAAACAACGCCATGTTCACTGCTATCGGACTGATGCTCACGGGCATCGCTCTGGGCTTTGCCCTGCGCTCTTTCCAGTGGCCCGAACTGCTGGGCCGCGCCATCTCTCCCACCATCATGCTCATGCTCTTCGCCCTCGGCGTGGCCGTGGGCGGCAACGAGACCCTGATGACCAACCTGCCCGTACTGGGCGGCAAGGCCCTGATCCTCACCGTGGCCTGTGTGGCGGGCAGCCTCATCTGCATCGTGGCCGTTCGCCGTTTCTTTCCCGATGCCGGGCCCCGGCGCCATGCGGCCGCTGGGGCCGACAGCGAGGACGCGGGCGCGGCCATGAGCGTGCGCCGTGACCGGGAAGACGGGGAGGGCCGGGCATGAGCGGGAGCCTGATGATCCTGGGCTGTTTCGTGCTGGGCGTGCTGCTGGCCTGGCTGGGCTGGATACCGGACTATTTTCTGGAGCACGACGGCACGCTCTACGTGCTCTATGTGCTGATGTTCCTGGTGGGCATCTCCATCGGGCACGACCGCCGTCTGGGCGAGATATTGCGCACCCTGCGGCCCCGGGTGCTGCTGCTGCCCCTGGCCACCACCGTGGGCACCTTTGCCGGGGCGGCCCTGGCCAGCATCACGCTGGCCTATTCCCTCAGCGAATGCCTGGCCGTGGGTTCCGGCTTTGCCTATTATTCCCTTTCGTCCATCTTCATCACCCAGTACAAGGGCGCGGAGCTGGGCACCGTGGCCCTGCTGGCCAACATCATGCGCGAGCTGGCCACATTGCTTTTCACGCCGCTCATGGTACGCTGGATCAGCCCGCTGGCCGCCATCTCGTGCGGCGGCGCCTCCACCATGGATTCCACCCTGCCGGTCATCACCCGCTTCGCGGGCAAGCAGTGGGTGTTCGTTTCCATCGTGCACGCCATGATCCTGGATTTCAGCGTGCCTTTCTGGGTGACTTTCTTCTGTACCCTGTAACGCAAGGAGCTGCGCCATGGCCCGTATGCGTGCCGTCAAACAGCAACTGAAAGATCTGCTTTCCGCGCCCGACTGGCGTGACCATCTGCCCGAACTGCGCTCCATGGGCCAGCCCGCCGTGGGGCCGCTCTTCTCCTTCCTGCTGCTGGAACCGCTCATGCGCCACAAGGCCGCCCTGGCCCTGGGGCAGGTGGTGGCCGGTCTGGAAGAGGGCAGCGCCGAAGACATGCACAACATCATGCGCCGTCTCATGTGGCACATGAACGAGGAGTCCGGCAACATCGGCTGGGGCATCCCCGAAGCCTTCGGCGAAGTGCTGGCCGCCTGTCCCCGCGCGGCCAAGGAGTTCCACCGGGTGCTCATCTCCTATGTCATCGACCTGGGCCGGGACGACAACTTCTGCGATTACGGCCCGCTGCGCCGCTCCTGCTTCTGGGCCATCGGCCGTCTGGCGCAGGCCCGGCGGGACCTGGCCGTCATCGCCCGGCCCTGGCTGCTCAAGGGGCTGGAGGACGAGGACATTCCCTGCCGCGGCATGGCCGCCTGGGCCCTTGCCCAGCTGCCCCGCGACTTCATGGATGCCCCGGCCCTGCGCCGTCTGGCCGAAGCCGGACATGAGGAAATCTGCGAGGTCTTCGACGGCGAGAAGGTAGTGGAAAAGACCGTTTCCGAGCTGGCCCGCGAGGCCCTGGGGTAGAGTGATGCCGTGTTGAGGGGGAGAGGGGAACTTTTTTGGGTAAAAGTTCCCCTCTCCCCCTCAAGCTCCCCCTTTCCCTTCAAAAAACGCTGTTCCGGTCATTGGGCGGGGAGCGTGGCGCCCCTGTCCGTACCGTGTTTGATGGTCCCCCGGTAGTGCGGGGGACTTTTTTTGTGCCCGGTGGACGGAGCGGGGGGGAAGGATGGGCCGGGGACAGATACCACAGGATGGGGCAGGCAGGACGGGAGCGGGGCGGGGAGGATGGCGCGGACGTCTTGGGATGGAAAGAAAGGCAGGGGAGCGGGCAGTTCGGATAGCGTCCGCTTTTTGAGGCTGACGGGCTTGAAATATATGCAAAAGGCCACCCGAGCGGGTGGCCTTTTGTGTTCATGGGGATGCCGGAGCAGGGCAGGCCCGCTCCGGGGGATTTTTTACAGGCCCTTTTCCTGCATCAGGCAGACCAGGTCGCAGACGCGGTTGGAGTAGCCCCATTCGTTGTCGTACCAGGCCACGACCTTCACCAGATTGCCGTTCTGCACGGTGGTGTAGGGCGCTTCCAGGATGGAGGAATGCGGGTCGCCCTTGAAGTCCATGGAGACCAGGGGCAGGGTGTTATAGCCCAGGATGCCCTTGAGGTAGGTCTCGCTGGCGTCCTTGAGGGCGGCCAGCAGGGTCTCGGTATCGGTCTCCTTTTCCAGGATGCCGTTGAAGTCCACCACGGAGACCGTGGGGGTGGGCACGCGCAGGGAGTAGCCGGTGAATTTGCCGGCCAGTTCGGGGATGACCTTGGCCACGGCCTGGGCCGCCCCGGTGGAGGTGGGGATGATGTTGCAAGCGGCGGCGCGGGCACGACGCGGGTCCTTGTGGGCCATGTCGAGGATGCGCTGGTCGTTGGTGTAGGAGTGGATGGTGGTCATGTTGCCCAGCTTGATGCCGAAGTTGCGCTGCAGCACCAGGGCCACGGGCGCCAGGCAGTTGGTGGTGCACGAGGCGTTGGACACGATGTGGTGCTTTTCGGGATCGTACTGGTCGTGGTTCACGCCCATGACGATGGTGATGTCTTCTTCCTTGGCCGGAGCGGTGATGATGACCTTTTTGGCGCCGTTGTCCATGTGCACGGACGCCTGGGAGGCCTTGCGGAAGATACCGGTGCTTTCCACCACCACGTCCACGTCATACTGGCCCCAGGCCAGCTGATGGGGATCGCGCTCGGCGAAGCAGTGGATGTTCCAGTCACCGACCTTCACTTCCTGACCGTCCACCTGGGCGTCCAGGAAGGCGCGGCCGTAGACGGAGTCGTATTCCAGCAGCTGGAAGTTGGTGGTGGCGTCGAAGAGGTCGTTGATGGCCACCACTTCCACGCGATCAGCGTAGCTCTGGCGCAGGGCGCGGAACACCTGGCGGCCGATGCGGCCGAAACCATTGATACCGACACGAACTTTTTTCATTGTATTCACCTTTGCCCTTGCGGGCATACTGTCTTGATGGGGGCGGAGCGGCACGGCGGCGGGCAGGGCCCCTGATGCCGTCATGCCGGGGCGCATGCCGCCTGGCCCGGCGGATCGGGACGTGCGGCAGGGCCGGCTAGTCTTCGTAGACCGAGTAGGCGTGTTTGGCCATCAGCTCGTAGTTGTTGCGCAGGGCGTCATGCAGACGGGCATTTTCGATGGCCACGGCGGAGATGGCGGCCACGGCCATCATGAAGCTGTCTTCGTCGTCGGTGAACTCGCGTTCTTCGGAGGAGTAGACGCGGATCAGGCCGATGACCTTGCCGCCCACGCTCAGGGGTGCGGAAAGCACGGAGACCAGGCCCTCAGCCTTGGCGGATTCGGGATACTGGAAGCGGCCGTCAGAGGTGGCGTCCTTCAGGTGGATGGCCTTGCCGGACAGCACTTCGCTGTCCAGGCCGCTGCGTTTCACTTCCACGGGGCCTTTGCGCATGTAGGTGGCGGAGAGGCCGTAAGCGGCGCTGGGCAGCAGGAAGTGCCCGGTGCTGTCCAGCAGGCGGATGGTGCAAGCCTTGCAGTTCATGGTCTGTGCCGTGTGCTCGCTGATCTTGTGCAGCACGTCCTTGGGATCAAGGCTGGCATTGATGGCCAGGGCCACATCACGCAGGGCGCGGAAATAATCCTGGGGCATGGAAGACCTCCTTTGGATGGGGTGACGCCTTCCCCGGCAGGCGTCGGTGATTGCCGTTGGCCGCCCCGGGCGCAGGCGCGTTACCGGGGATGACGGACGCGCGCGGGACGGCGGGGATGGGATAGTCGTCGGCCGGTCGCCCGGCAACGGGATATCCGGATGGGACATGCGGCGGGTTCCCGGCTGTGCCCCGGGAAAGGAGGTGGGAGGTCTCCTGTCCGGCATGCCTGTCCAGGCAGGCATGCCTCAGGCTCAGCTCTTGAACATGAAGCGCCGCATAGAAACATTAAGCACGATGCCCAGTAATGTGAAGTTCACTACCGTGGCACTGCCGCCGTAGCTGATGAAGGGCAGGGGGATGCCCACCACGGGCATGAGCCCGATGACCATGCCCATATTGATACATATCTGCCAGAAAAAGTAAAAGAAGACCCCCACGGCCAGCATGCTGCCGAAACGGTCCTTGGCCTGGACCACCGTGGAGAAGATGGACAGCAGGAACAGGCAGAACAGCGTCACCAGGGCCACGCAGCCCACAAAGCCCCATTCCTCGCCGAATACGGCCAGGGCAAAGTCCGAGTGGCGCTCGGGCAGGAAGTTGAGCTTGTTCATCATGCCTTCCATGTAACCCTTGCCCCACAGCTCGCCGGAACCGATGGCGATGCGCGACTGCAGGATGTGGTAGCCCGCGCCCAGGGGGTCGTCGCCGGGATTGAGGAAGGTGAGCACGCGCTGCTTCTGGTAATCGTGCATGAGCACGCACCACATGAGGGCGGCCACGCCGGGCACGGCCAGCAGGCAGGTGCCCAGCACATAGCGGCGCAGGCCGTGGAACAGGATCATGCCGCCCATGATGAGCAGCACCATCATGGCCGTGCCGAGGTCGGGCTGCTTGAGGATGAAGACCACGGGCACCAGCCCCACGGCCAGGACGGAAAAGAAGTTCTTCCAGCCCAGGGGCTGGCTGTCGCGGGCCAGCAGGCGCGCCACCAGGATGAGCACGGCGATCTTGATGGGTTCCGAAGGCTGGATGGTGAACAGGCCGAAGGAGATCCAGCGCTTGGCGCCGTAGAAGGTGGAACCGACCAGGGGCACCAGCATCAGCAGCACCAGGAAAATCAGATAGGCGGGCCAGGCCAGATTGCGCAGCTGCCGGTAGTCGAACAGCGTGGCCAGCAGCATGCAGCCCAGGCCGCACAGGCCCCAGACCAGCTGGCGCTGGTAGAAGCTCTCGAAGGCGAAACCGGTCTCCACGCGGGTGCCGCTGGCGGAATAGAGGTTGGCCACGCCCGTGAAGTAGAGCAGCAGCATGCAGGCCAGCAGTGCCCAGTTGATATAGCCGAGAAGGCGCTTGTCCATGGGGCGTTCCTGTTGTCGTCAGCGGCGACGGCGCTTGGGGGGATCGTTGCTGTCGTTGGTCATGCCCGGCAGGGGGCCTGATACGGTGCCCAGCATCCTGCCGGCGGGCTGGGGCGCTTCCGGAGCCCTGTAGCCGGGCGCGGCGGTATCCGGCCCGAAAAGATATTCGTAGACTTTTTTGGCCACGGGGCCGGCCACGCTGGAACCGCCGCCACCGTGTTCCACCATGACGATGACCACATAGGTCTTGCCGTTCTTGCTGCCCCAGGTGGCGATCCAGGCATGGTCGCGGTGCAGGTAGGCCAGCTCCGCGGTGCGCAGGCGGCGGTCGTTGGCGGTCATCTTCAGTTTGGTCACCTGGGCCGTACCGGTCTTGCCGCCCATGTCGGCATCGTGGCGGCCCACCACCTTGGCGGTGCCGCCCCCGGCCGTGCGGCGCATGGCCTGGACCACGAAGCGCAGATGGCCCAGCTCGGCGGGGATGCGGCCGCGCACCTCGCGGGGGGCATCTTCCAGCAGCTGGGGCTTGAGCAGGTCGCCGCCGTTGAGCATGGCCGACACATAGACGGCCATCTGGATGGGCGTGACCAGGGTGAAGCCCTGACCGATGGAGGTATTGAACGTATCGCCGCGCACCCAGACCTGCTTGCGGTAGCGCTGCTTCCAGTCACGCGAGGGCACCAGGCCCGAACGCTCGTGGGGCAGGTCCACCCCGGTGGGGCGGCCGAAGCCGCATTGCTTGGCAAAGGCCGAGATCTTGTCGATGCCCAGGCGTTCGGCCATGATGTAATAGTACACGTCGCAGGAGTTGATGAGCGACTGCTCCAGCGTCTGGCTGCCGTGCCCGCCGCGCCGCCAGCAGCGGAAGATCTGGTTGCCCAGCTTGGTCTGGCCGCCGCAGAAGACGGTCTCGCGGGGATCCACGCCGTTCTCGAGGAAGAACACGGCCATGAGCAGCTTCCAGACCGATCCCGGCGGGTAGACGCTCTGGATGACGCGGTTCTGCAGGGGATAGCGCTTGCTGGTGCGCAGGGCTTCCCAGTCGCGGCGGGAGATGCCCGCGGCGAACAAATTGTTGTCGTAGGCCGGGGAGGTCACCAGCGCGCGCAGCTTGCCGGTGTCCGGCTCCATGACCACCACGCAGCCCGCCTCGCCGGCAAGGGCGTCCCAGGCGGCCTGCTGCAGGTCGCGGTCCAGCGAAAGGGCCAGCTCCTGTCCGGCGCTGGGGGCCTCGCTCAGGCTCTTGGCCAGCATGCGCCCGTGGGCGTCCACTTCCATCTGGTACAGGCCCTTGTGGCCGCGCAGGCGCTTTTCCAGCTCCAGTTCCAGACCGGCCTTGCCCACCAGATCGCCCATGGCCAGATCGGGATCCTTTTCCATCTCGGCGCTGTTGGCTTCGGCCACATAGCCGAGCACGTGGGCGAAAAGGTCTTTTTCGGGATAGTAGCGGTTGGTGCGGACCATGATCTCCAGGCCGGGCCAGTTGACCAGCTCGGCCTCGATGCGGGCTACCTGGCCGAAATCCAGGCCGGAGACCAGCGGCAGGGCCTCGAAGGGCTTGGTCTTGAAGCGGTCCTGGTTGTAGCGGTTCTGGAGCTGCTCCAGCGGCGTGTCCGTCCACTGGCTGATCTGGGCCAGGGTGGCGGGGATGTCCGGGCAGTCCTCGCGGATGATGGCCAGGCCGTAGGCCGTGCGGTTGTCGGCCAGGATATTGCCGTGATCGTCGAAGATGCGGCCGCGCGGGGCGAAGATGCGCTCCGTGCGCAGGCGGTTTTTCTGGGCCTGGGTGGTCATCTCCGGCCCCAGATGGAGCTGGAGGTACCAGAAGCGGGTGACGAAGACGAAAAAGAAGATGCCCACCAGCACCTGCAGGAGCAGGATGCCGCTGCGCGGCGGCTGGTAGCGTTCGCTTTCCACCTGTATGGTCAGCCAGGAACGCCAGTTCTTGCGCTTGCGGCGGGGGGCCTCCGTCAGGGGAGAGGCCGGTTCCGGAGCGGCAGAGGGGAAGATACGCCTATTCTTCGTCATGCGAACATGCCAGGGGCCGCGTGGCCGTCAGAAGCAACCAGGCCACGGGCAGGTAAAGGGCCTGGATCAGGCTCCTGTCCAAAAATTCCTGCGGATCGAAATGCACGGCATAGAGCGGGGAGAACAGCCAGCCCAGGCCGAAGCAGGCCCCGCCCAGGCAGATGGAGAGCAGCAGCACGAGGAAGAAGTTCCCCAGGCCCAGCAGCCAGCGCAGCAGGCGGTAGATCAGGCAGACCAGCGCGTACCAGACGATGGTGGCCCCGAAGGGGCTGGTGCCGATGCCTTCCTGCAGCAGGACGAAGAGCGGCAGCAGCCAGCAAAGGTTTTTGTAGTCCCTTTCCTGCAACAGGATGACCAGCCCCACCACCAGGGCATCGAGGCAGGGGACGAGGCTTTGCACGCAGATGCCCAGGGCCACGAAGCACAGCCACCAGAAGATGTTGCGCACGGCCTGCATGGGCTAGCGCTCCCTTTTGGGGGGCCGGGGCGGGCCCACGAAGTCCGGGGCGGGCTCGCTGGGGCGCAGGGGCCGGTTGATGCCGCTGGGCTCCAGCAGCAGCACCTCTTCCAGACGGCGCACGTCCACCAGGGGCCGGGCCGTGACGGCCAGAAACTGGGTGGAGTCCGAGGGGGCCACGCTGTCCACGGTGGCCACGGGGATGCCCTTGGGATATTTGCCGTCCAGACCGGAGGTGATGAGGATCTCCCCGGCGGTCACCGGGGCGTCGCGTTCCACAAAGCCCACTTCCAGCGGCTGTTCCAGGCCCTGTCCGCTCAGGATGCCGGCCGAGCGGCTCTGCTGGGCGAACACGGCGATGCGGCTGCCCGGGTCGGTGATGAGCAGGACCGTGGCGGCATGGGGGCTGGCCCGCAGCACGCGGCCCACAAGGCCCATGTTGGTGACGATGGGGGTGCCGGGGCGGGCGCCCGAGGTGTAGCCCCGGTTGATGGTGATGCTGTCCTGGATGGCGTTGGGGCCCATGCGTCCGGCCAGGATGCGGGCGCCCACGGGCTTCCAGGCGCTGTCCACGGGCAGCTGCACCAGCTCGCGCAGCCGGGCCAGTTCCGCCAGATCCTCGCCGTGGGAGACGATGCGGGCCTGCAGTTCGGCCACCTGGGCGCGCAGGCGCTCGTTCTCTTCGCGCACGCCCACCAGATCCACATAGCGCCGCCAGGCGTCCATGACGCTGCCCTTGACGGAATCGAAGGTGCCCAGCACCGTGCCGCTCATCTCCAGGCCGACGTTGGCGGCGATGTCATCGAGCGTGTGCGTGCGCTGGTTCCAGGAATACATGCCCAGAAACAGCACCAGAAGGCCGCCCGCCATGAGGAGAAAGCGTCGGAATGTCACAGTGGCACCCGTGAGAGCAGCAGGAAAAAAAAGGACGGCCGTGCCGGAAAAAGGCGACGGGCCGTCCTGCACTTGCAAAGATTAGTCGATGCAGACGTCTTTGAGCACGTGGATGTTGTCCAGGGCCCGGCCCGTACCCATGACGACGGTGGACAGGGGGTCGTCCACCACGGTGATGGGCAGGGAGGTCTGCTCGCGCAGCAGCTGGTCGAGGCCCTTGAGCAGCGCGCCGCCGCCGGTCAGCACGATACCGCGGTCCACGATGTCGGCGGCCAGTTCCGGGGGCGTCTGTTCCAGGGCGATGCGCACGGCCTGCACGATGCTTTCCACCTGTTCGGAGATGGCTTTGCGCACTTCCTCGGAGGTGATGATGATGTTCTGCGGGATGCCCGTCACCAGGTCGCGGCCCTTGACCTCGATCTGCTGTTCGGGATCCATGGGATAGGCCGAGGCGATCTTGATCTTGATCTCTTCCGCCGAGGCTTCGCCGATGAGCATGTTATACTTGCGTTTGACATGCGTCATGATGGCTTCGTCCATCTTGTCGCCGCCCACGCGCACGGAGCGGGCATAGACGATGCCGGCCAGGGAGATGACGGCCACTTCCGTGGTACCGCCGCCGATGTCCACCACCATGTTGGAGGTAGGCTCCTGGATGGGCAGGTCGGCGCCGATGGCGGCGGCCATGGGCTCCTCGATGAGGTAGACCTCACGGGCACCGGCGGACTGGGCCGATTCCTTGACCGCACGCTTTTCCACCTGCGTGATGCCGGTGGGCACACAGACCATGATGCGGGGGCGAACCAGATGACGGGAATTGTGCACCTTGGTGATGAAGTGGCGCAGCATGGCCTCGGTCACCTCGAAGTCGGCGATGACGCCGTCCTTCATGGGACGGATGGCCTTGATGTTGCCGGGGGTCTTGCCCAGCATGCGCTTGGCGTCGGCGCCCACGGCCAGGACCACGGTGTTGCCGCGCGAATCTTTCTTGACCGCCACCACGGACGGTTCACGCAGGACGATGCCCTGACCCTTGACATAGACACAGGTGTTGGCCGTGCCCAGGTCGATGGCCAGGTCATTGGAGAACATTCCCAAGAAGAAATCCACAATTTTGGACATTACGCTAGCTTGCCTCGTTCTACTGGTATGCGTATGTTGCTGCCGGTCGTGCGGAGAAGGGAGGGCGGAACCTGTGGGGGATGCCGTAAGGCTCCGGGCCGGTTCCCGCGGGAACCATGGCCTTGAAGGCGAAAAGCGCACGGCAGCAGACAAAACTTGTTCGGCTAAAATGGGCTTGAAGTCAAGCTGTTGCGGACACAGTACAAATTTTTTCTCCTGTCCGCGGCCCTGAAAAATCCGCTAAAAAGGCGTGAATCATGCTGCTTTGGCATACCCTGGCCACCTATTTCCGGCGCAAATACGGCGTCCGGGTGCAAAAAATTCCACTGGATGCGGGCGCCACCTGCCCCAACCGGGACGGCACGCTCTCCGCGCGGGGCTGCATCTTCTGCAACGACAGCGGCTCCGGTTCCGGCATGGGCCTGCGCGGTCTCGACCTGCGCGCCCAGTGGGACGCCTGGTACACCAAGTACACCACCACGGACAGCGACCGCCTGTTCATGGCCTATCTGCAATCCTTTTCCAATACCTACGGCCCGGCCTCCCGGCTGGCGCATCTGCTGGAACAGGTGGCGGCCCTGCCCGGCTGCCGGGGCATCGCCGTAGGCACGCGGCCGGACTGCCTGGACGGGGAAAAGCTGGCCCTGCTGGCCGGCTGCGGGCTGGACGAGGTCTGGCTGGAGCTGGGCCTCCAGACCTGCCGGGACGACACCCTGCGCCGTATCAACCGCGGCCACACGGCGCGTCAGGCCGAAGAGGCCGTACGCGCCGCGCTGGATGCCGGGCTGCTGGTCTGCGGGCACCTCATGGCCGGGTTGCCCGGCGAGGACGAGAACGATTTCCTCGACGGTGTGGACTGGGCCGTCTCGCTGGGCATGCAGGGCCTCAAGCTGCACAACGTCTATGTGCCGCAGGGCACGGAACTGGCCCGGCAGTGGCGGGCGGGCGACTACCGTCCCCTTGCCCGGGACGAATATGTGGACATGCTGTGCGCCGCCCTGCCGCGCATCCCCTCCACCGTGGTCATGCAGCGCATCCAGGCCGACCCCGCGCCGGGCGAGCTGCTGGCCCCTGCCTGGGCCCTGGAAAAACGCGGCATCATCACCGACCTGCGCCGGGCCCTGGCCGCCCGCGGTCTCTGGCAGGGTTGTCGCGCCGATGCCGCGGAGGCCCGGCCGGAGTGGTTTGGCGGGTAGGGGACAGGAACGTTTTTTTGAGGGGCTGGGAACTATGGTGCTGTGACCGCGGTCTCCGGGAAGGGGAAGGCGAACAGGGCGGGAGCGCCAGGCCATCGGGGAGATACCATGTGGGGCAGGCCGCCCCGCAGACAGGCAGGCAACGGGCCGTGCCCTTCCTTGCGAACGGGCGGGCTTTCTGGCATACTTTCTGCCTGCGGATTCCTGTGCGCGGGGCATCTGTTCCCCAAGGAGTATGACATGCAGCCAGAGCTTCTTCTTTTCGACATCGGCAATACCTGCATCAAGGTCGGTCTGGCCGACTCCCGGGGGGTGATGACCTCCTACAATCTGCGCACGGACCCCGCCCAGACCTCGGACAGTCTGGGCCTGACCCTGCTGGAGCTGCTGCGCCACGCCGGTGCCGAGCCCCGTTTCACGGCCTGTGTGGCCTCGTCGGTGGTGCCGGGTTTCGATCCCCTGTTACGTGAAGCCGTCCAGCGCTATCTGGGCTGCCCCCTGTGGATGGTGCCGCAGGACATGCCCATCCCCCTGCAGAACCATTACGAGCGCCCGCAGGAAGTGGGCGCCGACCGCCTGGTGGGCGCCTATGAGGCGCGCCGTCTGCATCCCGGCCCGGAATCCCTCATCGTGGTGGACTTCGGCACGGCCGTCACCTTTGACTGCATCAGCGGCAATGCCTACCTCGGCGGCCTGATCTTTCCCGGCCCGCGCACGGCCATCTCGGCCCTGGCGCGCGAAACGGCCCAGCTGCCCCGCGTCAACCTGGACGTGGACGCCCTGGAGCCCGCGCCCGGCCGCAGCACGTCGGTGAGTATCCAGCACGGTCTGGTCTTCGGCTTCGCCTGCATGGTGGAAGGCCTGACGCAGCGTCTGAAAAAGGGCCTGCCCGGTGACTGCCTGGTGCTGGCCACGGGCGGCTTTGCCCCGTCCATCGCGCGCATCAGCCCCGACGTCTTCGATGCCGTGCTGCCCTCGCTCTTGCTGGAGGGCCTGCGCCGCCTGTATTACGAACGTCACCCCTATTGAGGGCCGTACCGGCCGTGCCGCCCCGTGCGGCAGTGGGCCCGGGCCTGCCGTCGCGCGCAGGGCCCGGATGCCCCCTTGTGGGGAAGAAAGATTTTTGCGGCAGGGCTTCCCTGCCGCCGGACAATGGCCCCGCCACCGCCCGTGGGGGCGCAGCGGAGAAAACGACTCTTTCGCGCGGCGGAAGAATCAACCTTCAAAGGAGCGATTATGAGCAGCAGCATTGCGTCTGTGTATGCCCGCGAGATCCTGGATTCGCGCGGCAATCCGACCGTGGAAGTGGAAGTTTCTCTGGAGTCCGGCCACAGCGGCCGCGCGGCCGTGCCTTCCGGCGCCTCCACCGGCAGCCGTGAGGCCCTGGAACTGCGTGACGGCGGCAAGCGTTACGGCGGCAAGGGCGTGACCAAGGCCGTGGAGAACGTCAACAGCGAGATCGCTGACGCCCTGCTGGGCCTGGACGCCCTGCAGCAGGTGCAGCTGGACAACACCCTCATCGACCTGGACGGCACCGACAACAAGAGCCGTCTGGGCGCCAACGCCATGCTGGGCGTGTCCATGGCCTGCGCCCGTGCCGCCAGCGAATACCTGGGCCTGCCCCTGTACAAGTACCTGGGCGGCGTCAACGCCAAGGTGCTGCCCGCGCCCATGATGAACATTATCAACGGCGGCGCCCACGCCCCCAACAACCTGGACATCCAGGAATTCATGATCATGCCCCTGCGCGCCCAGAGCTTCCGTGATGCCCTGCGCATGGGTTCCGAGATCTTCCACGTGCTGAAAAAGCTGCTGGAAAAGGACGGCCACGTGACCAGCGTGGGCGACGAAGGCGGCTTTGCCCCCAACCTGAAGAACCACGACGAAGCTTTCAGCTACATCGTCAAGGCCATCGAAGAAGCCGGTTACATCCCCGGTAGTGAAGTGGCCCTGGCCATCGACGCCGCCGCTTCCGAATTCTATCAGGACGGCAAGTACGTGCTGAAGGGTGAGAACAAGACCTTCAACAATGCCGAAATGGCCCAGTGGCTGGCCGAGTTCACCAGCAAGTACCCCCTGATCTCCATCGAAGACGGCATGGCCGAAAGCGACTGGGACGGTTGGGGCATGCTGACCGCCAGCCTGGGCGAACGCACCCAGCTGGTGGGCGACGACGTGTTCGTGACCAACCCCTCCATCCTGGCTGAAGGCATCGCCGAAGGCGTGGCCAACTCCATCCTCATCAAGCTGAACCAGATCGGCACCGTGACCGAGACCCTGGACACCATCGAGATGGCCAAGGAAGCCGCCTACACCACGGTGGTCTCCCACCGTTCCGGCGAGACCGAAGACAGCTTCATCGCCGACCTGGCCGTGGGCGTCAACGCCGGCCAGATCAAGACCGGCTCCCTGTGCCGCTCCGAGCGCATGGCCAAGTACAACCAGCTGCTGCGCATCGAAGAAGAACTGGGCGACGGCGCCGAATTCTTCGGTCCCATGCTGGCGGAATACTACGCCCTGGACGAGAGCGAAGACTAATCCGGCGGACGCAGGCACGGCCTGCCGTCATCCGTATTCCCGAGGGGGCCGCAAGGCCCCCTTTTTTATGCGGCAGGGAAAGCTTGCCGGACAAAAGCGCCGCCTTCATCAAGAGAAGGCGGCGCTTTGCATTTGGGGGAGGGGCATCAGACGGAGCCCTTCTCCGTCGGAGGAGAGGCCTCCGGAGCATGTGGCTATTTCCGCTCCAGCTCGTGGGCATCCACGTAGGTGTCGAAGGTCTCCAGATCCATGGGCGGGGAGAAGAGATAGCCCTGTCCGTACTTGCAGTGCGAGGCAAGGAGCTTTTGCAGCTGGTCTTCGGTCTCCACTCCCTCGCAGAGGATCTCGATGCCGAGGCGGCGGGCCATGTCCACGAGCGAGGAAATGATGATCCAGACCGAGCGTTGCTTTTCCTGCCCGGGGGCCAGGAAGGCCCGGTCCAGCTTGATGGTGTCGAAGCCGAAGGAATGCAGCATGGCCATGGAGGAATAGCCCTTGCCGAAGTCGTCGAGGCTCAGGCCGATGCCCGCACGGCGCAAGGCATCAAGGGTGCGGATGAAGGCTTCTTCATCCAGCCAGGCCATGCTTTCCGTGACCTCCACATGCAGCAGGTGGGCGGGAACATCGTGGCGGGCCGCGATGCCGAGGACGGTCTCGACATAGTTGTCGTGGAAGAACAGGGCCTTGGACTGGTTGATGCTGATGGGGGGCACCTTTTTGCCTTCGTCCAGGCGGCGGCGTATCCAGGCGCAGACCGTATCCAGGACAAAGAGGTCCAGTTCGCGGATGAAGCCGTTCTGCTCGAACAGGGGATGAATTCGTCGGGATAGACCATCTTTCCGTCCGGGCCCTGCCAGCGGATGAGGGCCTCGGCCCCGAGCAGTTTCCTGTCCGCAAGGCAGACCTGGGGCTGCATGAAGACGGTGAACTCCCCGTGTTCCAGGGCGTTGACCATGCGGTTTTCGATGTCGTTGGCCTTGAGCTGCCGGGCCCCGATGAGCTCGTTGTAAATCAGGAACTGCGAGCGGTAGCCGCCGGAAGCGATACTGGCTTCCGCCGTTTCGGCATAGAGCAGATAACGGGAGACGAAGCGCTCGGATTCGTTGATGTTTTTTCCCGTCCCCGACGTGGGCTGCGGTTCGTGTTCTTCCATGTCGGCGTCGTTGCGAATGACGTACACGCCGCAGGAGAAGCTCACCGGGCGCTGGTACAGCTTGCGGGCCATGTCCGCGACGCTGAACAGCTCTTCCATGCGCTGGGTGAAGGTGGTCTCGTCAGGGCATCTCCAGAGCAGGAGATATTGTCCCGAGCCGCTGTAGGCGGCCAGTTCCCCCTGGCGGCTGCGCAGGGCGAACTCGCGGTTGCAGAAGCGGATCAGGCTGTCCCCGGTGCGCAGGCCGCAGGCCCGGTTGATGAGCTTGAGCTTGCGGATGTTGATGGTGGACAGATAGTAACGCCGCGGGTCCTTTTGCAGGATCTTGGCCGCATCTATAAGGAACCTGGCCCGGTTGGGGCCCTGCGTCACGGGATCGGTGAGCGCCGCCGCGCGGAGATCGGCCAGACGCCGCCTGTTGTGGCGCATGACGAGGAGCATGATCAGGCCCAGCAGCAGGCCCAGGCCGCAGAGCGTCTCCACCAGGTTCCGGCGCAGGAAACGGCGGATGACGTCCAGCAGGGAATCCGGCGCGGCGGAAAGGAGCAGGGCGTCGATGGTGGCCGTGGTGGTGGAGGTGATGACCTTGTCCAGCACGGAAGTCACGAAGGGCGAGGCATGGGGCGAGATGCCCAGCGCCATGGGATACATGGCCCGGGTGGGGAGCAGCAGCCCGTCCTTGGGCGGATCGTCCTGGAGGGAGGCCGCAGGGTAGGGCCAGAGGTAAACGTCCACTTCCCCCTTCTCAAAAGCTTTGCGGCAGGCGTCGATATTGGGGAAGATCTTGGGGATGTCCTCGGGGTAGGCGCTCTGGTAGGCCAGCATCACGCTGCGCATCTCGCGGGTGAAGCCCACCGTGCAGGACTGGCCGGGGATATTTTTGTCATGGAGCCGGCCCACCACCGTGATGGGCGCGTTATAGAAGGTCCTGCCCGAAAAAATGTTCTGGCTGCGCAGGAAGGAAAGCTGGGGATAGACGTCGGGCATGATGTCCGCCGTACCGTCGGCCAGCGCCTTGAGGCAGGCGTCATAGGAGGGCAGGGGAAGGAATTCGAAACGGATGCCGCTCTGGCGTTCCAGCATCTTCAGGAAGGCATAGAGGAAATTGCCCCCGTGTTCGGGGTCCATCATGTCCTGTTCGCGGCTGTAGGCCACGCGGATGGCGGGCTTGGTGGCCAGCCACCGGCATTCGGACCGGGTGAAGACCACGGGCACGTCCGAGGAGATGTTGAGATAACTGTCGTACAGGCGGGCCAGATAGGTGGGGTGGTTCAGCAGGATCTGGCGCATGGCCTCGTTGAGCGGGTCCATGATCGCACTGTCATCCTTGCGGGTGACGAAGAAGAAGGGGTCCGTGGAGATGGTGGCCACCACCTTGGTGCCCTTGCCCTGGAGGACGCCGTCCACATAGCCGTCGATGCGGCCTTCGGCCAGGGCCTGGGACATCTCGTTGCTTTCCTCGAAGAAGAACGACTCGAAGGAAAAACCGTTCTGGGCGGCAAAGCGCTTCATCACGTCATACTGGAGGGAGTCGGTGAAAAAGCCGATGCGCATGCCGTTGAAGGCTTCCAGATCCATGTAATGCATGTCGCTCATGCTGGAGACATGCAGACAGGTGTTCTCGTATCCGGCACGCAGTTTGGAAAAGCTGTAGAGCCGGGAACGCTCGGGCGTGAAGCTGATGCCGCAGGAAAGGTCGATGGTGCCGTCGTCCAGGCGCTGGGCCAGCTCGTCGAAGCGGATCTTGACCCACTTGTATTCCCATCCCGTATAGCGCGAGATGGCCGTGAGCAGGGCCACGGCATAGCCGGAAAGGTGTTCCCCTTCACCTTCGAAAACGCCGTGCTGGTCGAAATAGCCTACACGGATGATCTTGGATGCTTTATAATTGGCGGCGATGTCTTCGGGAGAGAAAAAATGGAAAGTCGTCCTGTTCAGGGGCAGGCTCGTTTCCGCCTGGACCGGGGTTTTCCCGGAGGCGGCGGCGAGAGCTCCCTGGGGAACGGGCAGGAGCAGGCAAAGCAGGAAAAGCAGCAAAGTTCGGAGCATGGTACGTTCTCACATCATGCCGCCGCATCGGAGACATGGCATCACGGCAGGGACTTCCCGGGGACGGGAAGGGCCGTTCAAAGTATGAATGTACAACGCATCATGCTCGGAGCGCAAGACGCTGCGGGGCCTATGGGTCAGGGATATCGCGGACTTGAGCTTGCCGCGCTCCCGGAGTATACTCCGCCCCTTCCACGCGCCGGCCCCGGCGCCAACGTCAGCCACGAGGTCGCCATGATCCTTATTGATGGAAAGCAGACTGCCCGCGACATCCGCGCGGAACTCAAGGCCCAGGTGGAGGCCGCTGTGTCGGCCGGCCGCCGCGCTCCCGGCCTGGCCGTGATCCTGGTGGGAGAAGATCCCGCATCGCAGGTCTACGTGCGCAACAAGGAACGTGCCTGCGCCGAGGCGGGCATCCTTTCCTTCCCCTACCGTCTGCCTGCCGATACCACGCAGGAGGCCCTGCTGGCCCTCATCGCCGAGCTCAACGGCCGTGACGACGTGGACGGCATCCTTCTGCAGCTGCCCCTGCCCAAACATCTTTCCGCCTCCGCCTGCCTGCTGGCCATCGACCCGGCCAAGGACGTGGACGGCTTCCATCCCGAGAACGTGGGGCGCCTTTCCCTCAACCTGCCCGGCATGGTCTCGTGCACGCCGGCGGGCGTCATCGAGCTGCTGCGCCGCTACAACCTGCCCACCCGCGGCAAGAAGGCCGTGGTGCTGGGCCGTTCGGACATCGTGGGCAAGCCCCTGGCCCTGCTGCTGGCCCGTCCCGGCGAATTCGGCGATGCCACGGTGACCCTGTGCCACTCCCGCACGCCCGATCTGGCGGCGGAATGCCGCAGCGCGGATTTCCTCTTCCTGGCCATCGGCCGCCCGCGCATGATCACGGGCGACATGGTCCGCGAAGGCGCGGTGATCATCGATGTGGGCATCAACCGTACGGACGACGGCCTGTGCGGCGACGCGGACTTCGAATCCGTGAGCAAGAAGGCCGCGGCCATCACGCCTGTGCCCGGCGGCGTGGGCCCCATGACCATCGCCATGCTGTTGAAGAACACCGTCCAGGCCTGGGAAGGCCGTGCGTAACGGCCCGCTCGCGGCATAATCCTGACTTGTATTGGGGGAAGGAAGCATCCTGCGTCCTTCCCCTTTTTTCGTCCTGCCGGTCATCCCTGGCGGATGGGGTACTGTGCTGCTGTTGCTTCGATACCCGTGATGTCCGGCCGTCTGCGGAGGGCCCGTCTTCCCTGCTGCCGGTTTGTCCGCAAGGCCGGAGGGGGCGCTGCGGCGGACAGGCGGAGGAAGCTCTGTGTTGCAGGGCGGGACATGCCGGATGGCCTGCGTACAGTGCGGCACAAGACAAGGAACGTACTCTGGCCGTGGTAGACACGGCCGCGTCCCCGAAAGGCGGGACGCCGGCAAATAAGAAGGAAGGAGACGCATCATGCGCGTGATGATGGCCCTGCTGCTGGGCCTGTATCTGGTCGTGCCCGCGCGGGCGGCCGACGGCGGGCCGGTCCTGCTCCTGCCGGGGCTGTCCGGCCCGACGGCGGAAGCGGCGCCGGGCTACCGCTGTGCCGATTTTCTGGAAGAGGCGGGCCTCAGGCCGGAAGGGCTGGAATATCTTTTTTGCCGTCCTGCTACGGAACCGCGTACAGGACGCCGGACCCTCACGGCCCGCTATCGTGTGCCGGGGCCGCAGGCCGCCGCCGTGGAGACGGCCTTGCGGGAGCGCACCGGCATGGCCGCTCTGGAACGCCAGATGGGTATCTGGCAGCTGCCGGAAGGCGGGGAAGGTCGGTTCGTCCTGCGGCAGAGCGCAGGGGAGGGCAGGCCCGGCGGACAAATGGCGGGCACGTTTTTTTCGGTCCAGGGGCTGAGGGACGGTCTTTCCGGGGATGGCGCCACCGGCAGCGACGCCGGCACGCTCCCGTCTGCCGGGCGCTCGGTCCCTGCGGCACAGGATGACGGGATGGCCGGAGCTGCCGGAAGCGTCGCAGAGGGGAGCCCGGCCGCTGTACCGGGTGCCGCAGCTAAGGAGGGGACGGCGGCCCTTGCGGACAGCGCTCCAAAGGAGGGGCCGTCCTGCACGGTAAGCATGGGAGAGGTCCCGCAGCAGGGGACGTTCGCACCACAGCGGGAAGACTGGGGAAAAGTGTCCTGGTTCGCGGTGACGGTGCGTTTGGAGCTGCCCCGGTAATTGGTGGTTCTGGAAGGCCTGTCCCGTGCTGCCGGCGCCGGCAGACAGGGGCGGCAGCCTTTCGGCAAGAGGCTTACTTTTGCCGGGGCGGCATCTCGGCCTTGATTTGACGCAGGAGCCGGCGCTGTTCCGGGGACCAGAGCAGGGGCTTCAGCTTGCGTGTCCAGGGAGAGGTCAGGCGGGCGAACATGCCCACCAGGACGGCCGAGAGCACGGTGCCTTCGCGCAGGCCCACGATGCTGCCCAGCACGGCAAGCCCGAGAAGGCACGAGGCCAGGACCAGCGAGCAGTCGAACAGGACCTTGATGTTGCCGAAGTTCTTGCGGGAACGTGCCGCGATGACGATGACCAGGCCTTCGCCGGGGATGACCGTGGCATTGCTCATGATCTCAAGACTGATGCCCGCGCCCAGCACGGCACTGCCCACGATGCACATGACGATCTGCCAGACATAGATGTCCGTGACCAGCGCGCCGGTGAGGTGCATCCAGAAGTCGATGAACACGCTGAAGATGAGCACGGCCGGGATCTGCAAGAGCTCCGCGATGCCCAGCCTGCGCCGGAGCAGGATGCGCTGGAGCAGCAGGAAGAGCAGGTTGCAGGCAAAGGTCGTGGTGCCCAGGGTCAGGCCAAAGATGGCGGCCAGGGTATAAGGCAGGGTCGTGATGGGGGTGGTGCCCAGGTGGGCCTGGGTGATCAGGGCAATGCCCAGGGCGTTGAAGAACAGCGAGACGGAAAGACAACCATACCGTTTGACGACATCCGAAGTTTTCACGATGGCCCCCTTGCACGCGGCATGTCCGGGAAACAGCAACCGCCCCTTCCCTGGACGGCTGCCGGGAGCTGCCTGCTGGTCTGCAGCATATCCACAGAGTAATCATCATGCCCGCATTCGCAAGGGCATCACGAATATCCATGAAATCATGGCTGTTATGGAAAACACACCCCTGCTCCCACCGTTGGCGCGGTGGGGCAGGGGATGTATCCGGGGCATGCCTCGTGCTTCTGGAAAGGCTGCCTGAAGAGGGGGACGACCTGTAGGGGTGGGAGATCAGGCCGCCCCCCCACCGGAAGGAGGACGCCAGGCCGGATGACGGATCAGGGACGAAAGGATGCCTCCGGCCTGGAGATGGATGCTACAGCAGGGCTGTATAGATGCCGCTCATGTCGGCTACCGTCATTTCCTTGGGGCTGTGGGCCAGCAGGCGTTGCTGGGTCCGCAGGACGGCCTCTGCGAAAGGCTGGGCCTGGGAAGGCTCCATGCCGTAGGCGGACAGTCTCTTGAGCGGGAGGATCTTTTGCAGCAGGGCATCGAGGCTGTCCATGGCGCCGGAGGCGGGGCAGCCCAGCTCCCGGCCCAGAAGCTCCTGCAGGTCTGCCAGGCCCGGGACCTGCTGCTGTTCGTAATGCCGCAGCACACCGGCAAAGACGGCGTAGTTGGACTCCCCGTGCGGGATATGGAACGTGGAGCCCAGCGGATAGCTCATGGCATGCACGGTGGCGCATCCTGCCGTACCAAAGGCAAGCCCGGCATAGGTGCTCGCCAGCAGGAAGTCGCCAAGGCGGGGACGCAGGCTGTCCCTGCCGTGCAGGGCCACGTCCGTGTAGCCGGTCAGGATGAGCCGGATGGCTTCCGCGGAAAACATGCGGGTAAAGGGGCTTGCCGCGGTGGACAGGTAGGACTCCACGGCATGGACCAGGGCATCGAGCGAACTGGTGGCAAAGACGGGATAGGGCAATTTCTCCAGCAGCTCGGGCACCAGGACGGCATGACGTGCGTACAGGCTGTCGTGGACGAGACCCACCTTGATCCCGAGGCAGGTGCGGTTGATGATGGAGATATTGGTGACCTCGCTGCCCGTACCGCAGGTGGTGGGCAGGATGATGAGTTCCTTTTCCTGCTTCAGTTCCTTGCAGTCAAAAACGGCACTGGTATCACTGCCGGCCGGAGCCACCGCCAGGACTTTGGCCACGTCGATGACGGAACCGCCGCCGATGGCGATGATGCGGCGGAAATCATAGCGGGAGGCCGCTGCCAGCAACGCGTCCACCATGGTGTCGCTGGGCTCTCCCTGGCCGTAATCTTCCAGAAAAAGCGCCTTGGCACGGCAGTCGAGACCGTCAAAAAAAGGTTTGAAGATATACGCGTTGCTGAGGACGAGGTCTTCCTCACCGATGTCGAAGCCTGCCAGGAAGTCCTTGCAGGTGGGGAACATGTGGATGGTCGGTTTGCAGACGAACTGTTTCATTACCGTTTCCGGCCCGGTGTTTCCCGGGCGATGGGTTAGATGGTTTCGGCTGTGGCCGTGGCCTGCCAGACCGCATCACAGATGCGCGTCCCGCCGTGACAGTCGCCGATACTGTGGACAGGCACGGCCATGCCGCGCAGGGCTTCGGCAAGCGCCGTACGGGGGCGGTAGCCCGTAGCCAGCACGATGCGGGAGCAGGGCAGGTGCTCTTCGGCATGTCCCGCCCTGCACAGGACGGCTTCCCCTTCCCCGATGCGGTCGACCCGGCAGGAGATCAGCGTCCTGATGCCGTATTCCTTCAGATGCAGGAGCATGACGGCCCGGGAACGGGGCTCGATGTCCATGCAGAGATCTTCGCGCATCTCTGCCACCAGAGGATGGCAGCCGTTTCGGGCAAGGAAGAGCGCCGTCTCGCAGCCGACCAGTCCGCCGCCGATGATGAGGACGTCCTGTCCGGGGGTGGGCCCCTGCTGCAGGACCTGTTCCGCAAGAAGGAAACGTTCCGGTGCAAGCCCGGGGATGGGCGGGATGACGGGCTCGGAGCCGACAGCCAGCAGCACGACGTCCGGTGCCAGTTCGGACACCAGTGAGGGCGTGGCCTTGGTGGAGCAGCGGATGTCGGCGCCCAGATCCCGGGCCTGCCGTTCCAGCCAGACGGCGTAGCCTGCCAGCTCTTCCTTGAACGGAGGCCGGGCCGCAAGAGGGATCTTGCCGCCGCAGGCGGCCTCTTTTTCCAGGACCGTGACCCGGTGGCCCCGCCGGAGTGCCGTACAGGCAGCCACGAGCCCGGCCGGACCGGCACCGACGATGAGGACATGCCGCGGGCTGGCGACCCGGCGCGGCAGGGGGCGGTATTCATTGCCCACACGGGGATTGACGGCACAGCAGATGTCGAGCCCGCGGGACAGGCGGCCGATGCAGCCTCGTTGCAGCCTATGCAGGGACGGATGTCTTCCTCCCTGCCCTGCAATGTCTTGAGCGGCAGTTCGGGATCAGCCAGCAGGGCGCGCCCCATGACCACGAAATCGACCTTTCCGGCCGCGATGAAGCTGTCGGCCAGGGAAGCGGACGTGATCCTGCCGATGCCGATGACGGGCCTGGAGGCCTGGATGGCCTGCCGTACGGCTGCCGCCTTTTCGATATGCGTGCCCTGGGGCAGGGCCAGGGGCGGCGTCACCCACATGCCGCCTTCCCGCATGCCGGCCGTCACGTCGAAGGCGTCGATGTCCTCCCGGGCCAGGATGCGTGCTGCGGCCACGCCGTCTTCCAGAGTCAGGCCTCCGCTGACGGGTTCCGCCACACCGAGGCGCAGGATGATGGGAAAGTCCGGTCCGACAGCCGCCCTGACGGCCCGGATGGCCTCCACGGTGAAGCGGACGCGATTCTTCAGGCTGCCTCCGTAACCGTCCTGCCGGGCATTGGTGAAGGGCGAAAGGAACTGCTGGGGCAAATAGCCGTTGCCCGCATGCAGCTCCACGGCGTCGAAGCCCGCTTTCTGGGCCCGCAGGGCCGCGCCGGCATAGTCACGCAGGACCCTGTCGATATCTTCCTGCCGCATGGCGCTGGTCTCGTCATTGCCGAAACGGGTCACCGAGGGCGAAAGGAGCGGCAGGCCGGTCACGGCCCGGGAGGTCTGTCTGCCGGCATGGCACAGCTGGACGGCGATGCGGGCCCCCGCCGCGTGGACGGACTCCACCAGACGTCTAAGGCCGGGCAGCAGGCCATCGTCATCGATACCGAGCTGATGCGGGAAGCTCTTGCCGTCGGGGCTGATGTAGGTGGCTTCCGTGATCAGGAGACCGGCACCGCCTTTGGCCCTTTCCTGGTGGTAGGCCACCAGCCTGTCGGTCACTTCGCCCCGGGTGGAACAGTAGTTCGTCACCATGGCGGGGAAGACGATGCGGTTGCGCAGTTCCAGCCGTCCCATGCGGGCCGGGAGCAATGTCGTATATGTCATGTTCGTTCCTTGACTATATGGCCGGTCATGCCCCGGATGTCAGATGATGCGGTAGACGCCGGGGGCCACCTGGGGATGGCGTTCCGTGATGGCCGGGTCGTGTCCGGGCAGGATGTCGTCCGCGGATCGGGTCATCCGGCTGACGGTCTCGAGGGCCTGGAGGGCTTCGGTGACATCATAGTGGATGCCGCAGGGGGTCATCTCGCTGATGTTCCGGTAACGCGGGACGACATCGCTGCAGATGATCTTCGTCCCGCCTTCGGTCTCCACCGCCACGGACATCAGGCCGGGCGTATGGCCGCCCGTCCTCAGGCAGGTGATGCCTTCGCAGATCTCCTCGCGTTCATCCTGGACCAGATGGACCCGTCCGGAAAAATGCAGGTGGAGCAGATGCTCGATGGCCTTGAAGTTGTAGTGCTGCGCATAGGTCGTAAAGCGCATCAGGGGGCCGGTCACATATTCCAGTTCCTTCTGGTGCACATGATAGCGGGCATTGGGATAGAACTCGTCGCCTGCGTAGTGGTCCCAGTGCAGGTGCGACAGGATGACATGGCGCACGTCCTCGGGACGGACATTGATACGGTCGAGCAGCTCAAGGGGGCCTTCCTTGACCTGATAGGGGATCTTCATCTCGTCAAGGCATCGCTGGGTGAACGACTGGTCGACCAGGATGGGGCCTTCCTTCTCGTCCAGGATGCACCAGAAGAAGAACTGGGTGCACAGGGATTCCTTGATGTCGGGACGCATGTAGAAATGGTTGGTGATGACGACAGGCTTCTGGCCGGCGGTGAGGGCATAGATGGTACGGGATGACATGGCAAGGCTCCTTAGGCGTTGTGCAGGGAATGGCCGATGAGGTGCAGGGCGTTCTTGTGGAGCATGTTGTCCCGGGCTTCGTCCGAGAGCCCGAGGCGGCCGATCTGCTCCAGGGCCTTGTCCACATCCACGAAAGGATTGGCGCTGGAAAAGACGAAGCGGTCGGCAAGGCAGTCATTGGCGGCTTTGACATAAAGCTCGCCACCCGGTTTGTTGATGGACGAAGAAAAGTCCAGGTAGATGTTGCGGTGCCGCAGGCAGACGGCGATGGTCTCGCCGGCCCAGGGATAGCCGCCATGGCTGACCAGGATGCGCAGGTCCGGGAAATCGGTGGCGACCTTGTCCAGGGCCGCAGGCGATGTGGGGCTCAGCAGGACGCCGGGCATGTGGGGCGACAGGCCCGCGGTGACGAGGAGCGGCAGGTCATGGTCGCAGCACAGGGCGTACAGCGGATAGTAGCGGGCATCGTCCAGAGCGCAATGGGCCATGGCCGGTTCGATGGATGCCCCCAGGCTGCGCCCTTCGGCAAAAGCTTGCCGCATGGCCTTGTAGGCCCGCATCCCCTTGTGCGGATCATAGCCGTAGATGCCGATGAAAAGGTCGGGGAAGGCCGCTACGCAGGCATCCACAAGCCCATTGGAGGAAGGGCTGGCATAGGTGCTTTCGATATCCCTGCCCGAGACAAGGGCCTTGCTGATGCCAAGCGAGGCCAGCTGGGCCGCACAGGCCGCAAGGGACTGGGTGGGCTTCCGGTCGAAGTGCGTGAGTTCGACATACTCCGCGTAGACCGGGTTGCGGGTAAAGGTCGCCATCCATTCGGGCGTATTGGGTCTGTATCTGCAATCGATGATGTTCATGGCCATTTCTCTTTACTTGAGGAAACCGATCATCTTCCAGTAGGGCACGAGTATCAGGGGGATGAAGAACGCGAAGGCCACCATTCGGATGGCGAAAGCGCCCATGATGTGGCGCAGGGTGACGGCGCCGCTCATGAAGGTGTACAGCAGGTAGCCGATCTCATAGGGGAAGAGCAGCTGGTCCAGACCGTACAGCAGGGCGTAGACAAGGGTATAGGGGTCCATGCCCAGGCTGACGGCCAGCTGGGCCAGCGGGCTGCCCAGGGCCCCGACGGCCGCCATGGGGGTCATCAGGAAGTTCACGATCACGCCCAGCACATAGGAGAAGCTGATGGCCATGACCGCGCCGCGTCCTTCGAACAGGGAAGACATGTGGGCCGAGATCCACTTGGGGATGTTCAGGTCCTGCGCCACGGCACCGATGGACATGCAGGCCGCCAGGAAGATGAGGAACGAAAGGTTGACCTTGCGCAGATCCTGCTCGGTAGCCAGGTTCATGCCGGGCATGAAGCAGGCCATGCCCACCAGGGCAAAGACGAACGCGCCGGGGAGATGGTGCCACTGTTCGGTCACGAAGGCGATGAAGCCGATGGACAGCACCAGGAAGATCTTGATTTCATCAGCGGAGACGGGCCCCATCTCCTTCAGGCGTTCCTCAAGGACGGTCTTGAGGGATTCTTCGTTCTGGAGCCGCTCCTTGCCGCGGATGATGAAGACCATCATGATGGAACAGGCCATGTAGAAGATGGAGAAGGGCGCCATCTGGATGATGAAGTCGACATACTCCACGGGAACACCGGTGGTGTTGGTGACGACCTGAAGGGCAAGAAGGTTCATCTCCGTACCGGTGATGCAGAACAGGCCGGGGGCGATGGCCGCCAGATAACCGCCCATGATCAAGGCCGAGGACATGCGGGAGCGGGTGTCCACGTTGAGGGCCTGAATCAGGCCCTGGGCGATGGCGACGAAGATGACCGTGCGGGCCAGACCGGAGGGGACGAGCAGGGTCAGGATGATGCCGGCCCCCATGAGACCTATCATGGTCTTGGTGAAGGAGGAGCCCATCAGGATCATGCTGTGCAGGGCGATGCGCTTGCCGAGGCCCGTACGGTTGAGCACCTGGGCGATGATGAGGGCGGAGAAGCACATCCACGGCAGGAAGGTGCACCAGCTGGAGAAGGCGACGGCAGGCTTGGTGACAAAAAGCGCATACAGGAACGTGAGGATGGCCGCGACGATCGCGGAGGGCAGGATCTCCACGGCCCAGGCGATGACGGCCCACAGGGTGATCGCCAGGAAAAGCGGCGTCTTCGGGCTGGCGATCTCCATTTCCGGAACGGTAAAGAATACGATCAGGGGCAAGCCCAGGCTGAGAGCCCACTTCCACCAGTTACCTTGGACCATGATGACCTCCATTATAATATACCGACAAGATTGGTTTTATTTTTTCTTTCGGTAGAACGCTCTTTTTTTCACTAACATCAATAAGCGTGCCATTTTAAAAAGATTATTAAAATCAGTATTTTATTAAAACGGAAATAACAAAATAAACATAATGTTGCAGATAATCTTAGACAATCTATTGAAATTATTTTATATTATTTTTGAAACATTTGAAACGCAATGTCCATCCTGCCGGATGGGCAGGCGGGATCCGCCGTCCTTTCACAAAAGGAGTCTCCATGCACCCCGGATTTTGTGAGTCCATCATCCATGTAGGTGAGCAGCCTGCGGATTTTTGTGTCGTCACTCCGTTCAAGACGCTGGCCAAGTATGCCGAGGAGACGGCCCATCAGCTCAACATGCGGACCTGCATCGCGGTATCGAAGTTCGACAATGACGTAGAGGTCGCCCTGCACCTCCTCAATACGGAAAAGATCAAACTGCTGGCCACACGCGGGCATGCGCTCCACATCCTCAGGAATTCCACCTCCATCCCCATCCTTTCCATCGAATACTCGGCCGAGAATTTTTTCGAGACCCTCCTGCCTTTTCAGAACAGCAACATGCGTGTGGGCCATCTCTGCTTTCCCGGCCAGGGGCTCAAATTCATGCGGATAGCACAGCTGCTCGGTCTGCGGGGCTACAGGCTGGAAGTCGAGGACAGGAACAATATCGAAGCGGCTCTGAAGAAGGTCAGGGAGGAAAACATATCTCTGCTTGTGGGGGGATTTGGCCTGATAAGCAAGGCAAGAGAGGAAGGATTCCACGCCATTCCCCTGCTTTCTGAAAATCAGGAAGCTGTCTACAAGGTGTTTTTGGAGGCAAAACACATCATAGAAATGGATGCTCTGAATATACAGAGACGAGATTTCATAAATACTGTTTTGAATATCAATCCGAATATCATCATAGTCGTAGATAAAAACTATACGATACGCTACGCGAATGACAAAGCCCAGGGGGTCTTTGGCGTCATATCGGAGCAGATCATCGGCATGGATCTGGGCAGGATATTCCCCAGGACGGATTTCTCACGCATCATGGGAGAAAGGAAAGGTGCATCGGACTCCTTTATCCTGAAAGACATGATAAAGCGTGAGTTCCTCTTCACCATCGTCGATATCAAGCTCAAGGGGAATTTTGACGGCTATGTCCTAAGCCTGAACAATACCGTCGATATCCAGAAGAATGAACGGCAGGTGCGGCAAAATATCTACCAGAAAGGGAAGCGCCGTTACTTCATGTTCAACGACATTATCGGCGACAGTGCCGCCATCAGTCAGGCGAAGTTCATAGGGCAGCGTTTCGCGGACAGTGACGGGCCCGTGCTGCTGATCGGAGACACGGGCACAGGCAAGGAAATGTTCGCCCAGGCCATCCATGCGCACAGCCGGCGGCAGGAGGCGGCCTTTGTTTCCGTCAACTGTGCGGCCGTGCCCGAAAGCCTGCTGGAAAGCGAACTTTTTGGCTATGAAGAAGGCGCTTTTACCGGGGCCAGACGCGGGGGCAAGACGGGGCTGGTGGAGCTGGCGCATGGGGGGACCCTGTTCCTTGACGAGATAGGGGAGATGCCCTTGCGCTTGCAGGCCCGCCTGTTGCGGGTCCTGCAGGACAAGGTCGTGACCCGTCTGGGGAGCACCCGTTTCGTGCAGGTGAACGTGCGCATCATCTGTGCGACGAACAGGAACCTTTTTGCCATGGCCAGGCAGGGGCAGTTCCGGCAGGACCTGTTCTACAGGATCAATACCCTGCTGCTCAAGATCCCGTTGCTCGAAGCACGCAGGGAAGATATCGGTCCCATCGTCCTTGCCTATCTGCGCAGGCTGCGCGGGGAAGGCTACAAAAAGCTCTCGATCTCGGACGAGGCCATCGAAAAGCTGGAACAGCATGACTGGCCCGGCAATGTCCGGGAGCTGCTCCATGTGGTGGACAGGGCCATCGCTCTGGCCCGGCAGCCTGTGATCCAGGCCTCGGACATCCTCTTCGATGCGGATATCCTGGATAAGGAAGAACCGGAAACGCCTTCCGCCGGCAGGGGAGAGACGGCGTCGTGCGCCCGCCTGGAAGCCGTGCTGCAAAAATACAGATACAACAAGACCCAGGCTGCCGAGGCTCTGGGCATCTCACGAACGACCTTGTGGCGCCGGATGAAGGAGTGCGGGCTGTAACGCCGCGGTCGGGGCATTCCGGGGAGATTACCAGCTTTTCAAAGTCGCATGATGGTGTTCGGAATGGGGGTCTTGGAAAGTCTTTCGTGGACAGCTGGATCGCCAAAAAAAAGAAAGCCATCCCAATGGATTGGGATGGCTTGGGGGGACCTAAACGGAACGGGGCAGGTATTTTTGTACCCAGCGTGGAGCCTGGTTTTCCGTCTTGTAGGCAGCGATGGCTGCCAGCAGGGGAGACGTGAGGATCGTATCCTCTGGCCAGGAAAGAACCATGCTGGGAGTGATGGGCCGTACTGGGATGCCATTTAGGCAAACAGCGGGGACAGTTTCTCCGTCGGGAGTTAAAAGGTTCAGGCTGGCAAGGACGTTTTTGAGGTCGCATGCCGCCAGCCGGTGGGGACGTGCATACTCCTGACAGTTGCGTAAGTGGTCAGCTATTTTTTTATGTACATGGACAACTGGCCTATAGGGAGATGTCGCTTTTATCCGCTCGATTTCTTGCTTTAATTCTTTAAAGTAGATGCCTTGCTCCTGGGCAAGGTATGTATTGATGAGCAGGCTAGCCCCGCCCTTGCCGCTAGCCAGCAAGCCATTCGTAGTATTTCCTCCAGAGCGAATTTTTCCTTCTTGTTTTAGGATAAATTTACATTCTTTTCTGGATAGTCCTGTTTGATCCCTGAGACAGGATATAGCATCTCTGATGAGCATACATGTATCCTCATATTTACATTTATATGGAATAATATCTCCGATAAAAGCGGTATTTCAATACAGATAAGTTTATTAAAATAACTTGCAATAGTTTTCATGCAACTCCATTGCAGAAAATATTGCAAAGTATTTTCATACGAATTGTGGACGCGCAAAAGCCGGAATGGCTCCAAGACGTCCCGTCTGGTTCCTGTCGGCCAAACGCTGCGTGACGTGTTGACGCGGCTTTACCCTCTATCAGAGGGCAGCCCGTATGTTTTCGTCAATCCCGCTACGCATGGGCCGTACAGACGGAATCAGCCCTCCATATGCCGCATGCTGAAAAGGCTGTGTCGTGGAGCTGGTGTCAGGGAGTTCGGTTTTCATGCGCTGCAGCACTACTTCGCCTCCATGCTCGTAAGCACGAACAAGGTGACGCTGTGCGACATTCAACACATGCTGGGCCACCAGCGCGCCACTACCACGGACACCTACTTGCACAGCTTGTGCCCCCCGGTAGATCACTTGGCGGTGGTGATTGAAGAAATGAACCAGCCCAAAGGCCAGCTAGCAACCAGACAACCGAAAGGCCGGGGAGACGATCTCCGGCCTTTTTTGTTGGTTTCGCACACCGTGTACCGGCCGAAGCGTTTTACAGGCAAGGCTGGGCAACCTGTTTACATATCCCCCTGGAAACGGCTGTTTCGGCACGCCGGTATACTCCTTGGTATACATCTTCGCCGGGGAGGCTATTTTTCAGGCACGAAAAAGCCGGTAAGCTACATGCTGTAACCTACCGGCTTTGCTGCCTTAGTGGCGGAGAGGGAGGGATTTGAACCCTCGATACAGGTTTAAGCCCGTATACTCGCTTAGCAGTCGATTGATTTTGTTTTTAACTATCTAGAATACTTGGTATTTATTTTTCAATTTCAACACGTTCTGCGCGTTATGGCGCTGCGCTACGCCATACGTACCATAAAACTTGAAAAAATACGTTAGACAATCAGCCCACAAAAGCAAGCGCCAACACATCCAGGCTAGCACTTTGCGGGTTCTTTTCAGCGTCGATTATTATACTGCCATTACATTCAAGCATGTTTGCCGGGAACTTGAAAGCGTTCTCTACCTCTTTAAATGATACATCATCGCCAACGGAAAGCATAAGACTGAGCTCCTGTATTTTTTCACGGTAGCTTGATTCCAGTCCTTCGGTAGCTTGAACGCATGACTTTATGCCGCTGAGATCGCCATTTGCGCTACCATAGCTGAGGATTCCGAAAATATGCTCTTCTTCGGTATCGCGAAGGCTGTTTAGAATATGGCTGATAGCTAAGTAAGTTACTTTGAAGATGTTGAAAGATTTATCTCTAACCTGTGAAAGTATGGTTATATTGGCATGTTCGGAGATGTTTGTGGCGGTATTTTCGTCTAGGATAGCATTTGGCTTGATTATGAGTATTGTCTGCTTATCTTTTGATAACTCACATATATTTGCTGTCTCTTTAGCTACTTCATCGGTACTCATATCAGAGAATATAAAAACATTGTCTACTTTTGATATTCTTTCTATAACGTCATTAATAAAGGCATCTTTGTTTGACTTTGTATCAGCCGACAGTAATACTTCACCAAACTTTGAGTATTTGTTGTCGGAATCTGTGATGATGCTGAAAGGCTGCTGGACTCTGAGTTCACTAAAATAGCCTATTTCTTCGTTGAAACTATCATTGCCAATGAAAATGAAGTAAGAATTATCTATAACGAGTTCGTAAATATCATCATTTTGCAGCTCTAGCATAAAGGTACTCCTTTTTGAGTGGTATACCAGTAAGCTGCATTTATATTGATTCTCTCGGCCTAAAAAGCTAAGATGTCCCCCGTTACGTGGCTTCTTCCCATGCGTTCGGTACGGCGCAAACTCCCGTTTGCCGGGTAAGGGAGGTTAGCCGCATGAGACGCCTTGTGCTCTTGGCGCTGCTGACGCTCCTTTGTCTGATGCTCCGGGCCTCGTCCCGGCTGTAGATAAAACAAAGGCCCCCGTCCGGCGGGCACCGGGCGAGGGCTGAAACAAGCAGTTAACCACGTAACATCAAAGGGACGCTCATGCGTCGTACCTGCCGGGGGAGTGTTGGTAGCATTCTCCCGGCACCTTTTTTATAAGCATTCTTTCAAGAGATTGCAAGCCGTGTGCCTTGCATGAGCCTTCAGCTCCAGAGCAGTGCTTGCAGGTAGCCCCGTTAAAAAGATAAGATGTCCTCCGTTACATGGCTTTCTTCCCATGCGTTCGGTACGGCGCAAACTCTCGCTTCTCTTTTCTTTACGAAAGACACAGCAGATATTCAATTACAGTTTTAATTTATCGTATTGCTCCTGTAATTGTTTCTCTTTCATTTTTTCTTTTTGTTTTTTATCCTTAATTTTTGCTGTATTTATTTTTTCATCATAGCTTTTTACCGAATAGTAAAGTATTCCTGGAAATACAAATCCTGTTCCTTTTTTATGATATTTAATATCATAGCTATCGCATTTAGATATAAAATCTACTGATTTTACTTTTAGATATGACACTGTTTTCATCTTTTTTATTGTGTCATCTAAATCATTAAATTTTCCTTTCCATATGTAGTGTTCTGTCTTTCTTTTTTTGAAATTATCTATAGAATAACTTATTTGTGCATATCCTCCATATATGTCTTCAAGCTTTTTCATTACAACATCAGGATGTTGTTTTACTTCTACAATCACTCTAGATAGATTGTTATCAATAAAAATATAGTCCCACCTAGGGTTTTGTTCTCCCCATTTTAATAACATAGAATTGCATCTAACTACCCCCTCAGATGGAGAATGCTTTGTAAAGCTGTGCTTAAAATTTTCTGTAATATTTTTTACTTCTTCAATAGACATTCCAAACTTTAAATCAAAGAATGTCATTTTGTCAGATCCAGCTTGGCATAATGATGTGTTGATAAAAAAAATAAATACAAATAATATAATAAGATTATGCATTTTCCCCTCCACAACTATTGAGATTTTTAGTCAGACAAAACCAACATTACACCCCAACATCAAAATTGGATGACTCCGGTACTCCACTCCTCTGAACAGCTACGGATTAGATAGGTAAAACGATGCGTACACCCTATGCAAATAGTATAAAATGGCACGATACTTTCAGAAAAAGAGAGAAGATCCTAACTTTCAAGTTATGTTCTTAGAGCGTGTTTGGAAACTCATTTATCAATAATGAAACGTTTCAACAGTATGCTTGCCATGGCTATTTGAGTCATGGACTCAGACACATCAAGGCGTCGCTCGTAATCCCGCACAAGACGCCTCCAGCGAACCAGCCAGCCGAATGTTCGTTCAACTACCCAACGCTTCGCCACTGGCTGAAAGCCTGTCTGCCCTGGTGTGCGTTTCACGACTTCCACAACAAATCCAAGATAGGTGGCCTTGTCCATCAATGACTTGCGCTCATAGGCCCCGTCTGCAAAAAAATGTTTTACTGATGGCCACTTGCGATACATTGCATCCAGGATCATTTGCGCTCCTGTACTATCTGCCACGTTGGCCGGGGTCATATTGACGAGCAGGAGACGACCGTCGGAATCCACTGCTACATGCCGTTTTCTACCAACGATCTTCTTGTGGGCATCGATCCCACGATCCGAAGCATGTGGGGCCTTCACTGACTGGCTGTCCAGGACTGCAAGAGAAGGGGCGAGAGTCTTTTTCTGGCGATGCCGGTCGAGCATGGTACAAATATCGAGTATCGTTGCAAAGAGGAAACGCCTCATCAGTCGTCGAAACCACCAGTAGACAGTTTGCCACGGCCCGAATTCTTGCGGGAGCATCCTCCACGAACATCCAGAACGTATAAGATAGCGCAACGCATTGATGATCTCACGCAGGTCTGTTTTGCGCCTCCGACCTTCTCCAGAAGCAGGGGGCAGGAGAGGACGTACAAGCGCCCATTCTTTGTCCGTCAGATCGCTGGGGTACCGTTTGACAGTCTTCGCGAGTTTTTGCTGCCGCGCACAGTCTTTTTTTGTCCACATGCCTTCTTGTAACTATAAAAGCTGAAGTTTCCAAACACGCTCTAAGGTTTAATATTGATTCTATATTGACTTTTTTATAAAATATGATATAATAGTAAAAAGCCGAAAATGGCTTTCGGCTAAAGCCCTCTGCATTCCCGCAGGGGGCTTTTCATTTATTATAAGATAGGAGTTATTTATGTCTTACACGAAAGAAATGTGTCTGTACCTTCTCGACAACCCCGGCAACATTGAAGCCGAATCGCTTACCGAGAGCGTTGAGCGGCAGGTCTTCCAAGCCATGAATAAGGCCATATCCATGCGTGTTGGCGACAGAACGCCGTGGCGCGGCCAGTACGCGCTTGTGACCGGCGACGACGAGGAGCACGAAGAAACGTGGTTTGCCTGCGCTCACTGGCCGTACAAAGCTAACGGTGATCCCCTTGTGTGCTTTCGGCTGTGGGAGAACGAAGGCGACAACGGTTACTGGCTGTCCCAGGCGCTTGGTGTGAACGGCGGCTCCATGTGCTTCGAGTTCAGGATGGTCGGTAAGACCGGCGGGCCTTCCTTATATAAGGTAAAGAAGGCCATGAAGGAGTTCTACGAGCAGAACGCCCGGCTCAAGGAGGCTGGCTTCAAGCTGCACCAACGAGGATCCATTTTCATGCCGTTCACGCTGGTTCCCGGCGAAGTCAAAAAGGAGTTCCCCGACCTCAAAATGTCGCTGGCTCCCATGAAGGCCGTGCTTGAGAAGCTGTTCGAGCTGAAACCGGAGTTTGACAAGCTCGTGAAGGCCGTTTACCCGCCGAAGCAGTAGTAGAGGAAAAAGGGGGGCGTGTCGTTTTACACGCCTCCTTTTCTTCTTTCCTGCCCAAAGAACGCTCAAGAGGCGTGGTTAAGGGGAAAGATTAAGGGCTTGTCTTCGCAAAACGGCAAACGTGCCAAGGAGACTGTCTGTAGTAGTATACGTATAACTATACGACAATATTACTTTTATATGAAAAAGAACTACTTTAAGGAGGGTTATATGCCAATTCGTTTGTTAACCGTCTAAACGCTGAACTTGATGCATCAGAAGGGGAAAGGGCTGAGTCTTTTAGCTCTTCTCTTCCCTATAAGAAAGAAGGTAGCTGGGGAGCTCCACGAGTAAAAGGCACGTGTCAAGGAAGCGGGTCTTCAAGCCGCGCGAACGGGATACGTCTTGGCTGGTCGCAGAAAGGGGAGAGCTGAGGCCCGTGTCAAGTTCCTGAAGGTCGCGTTTGACCAAGGGGGAAAGTTGAGGCGCAAGGATGCAGCTTTCAGCGAAGTTTCCTGTGGGGAGGTGGGTAGACTAGGGAAAAATGGCTTAATCAGCTCGTCTAACTACCTGTTTATACAGGAGAAAATTTTTTTGAAAAAAGGCAAAAAAAGATAAAAAGTACATTTTTACGGTGTGTTATTGGCAAAATATAACATTATTTATGTTAGTTATCCCTTGGAATCTGTGGTATGGTAAGGCGATTTTTGTTCGCTAGCCCTACTGGCACAAGCTGATGCCTAGCAAGCAAAAAATATGCCAAGAAAGGAGAACTGATATGGAATACGTTTCCTGCCTTAACCCGCCGTAGTGGGCATGAAGTTGGCCTTATGCCTGGGTATAATAGAAAGTTTTTAATAATATTTACTGTTTAGGAGTATAAAACCATGAAAAAAAGGACGACCTATGAAATGCCTCAGCATTGCTGGAAAGTATTGCAGCATCACGACGGAAGAAGGAAAGCGCACCCCTATTCGGCGTAACGGCCAGTATCGCAACCAATACACCCTCGGTAAGGCAAGGCAACAGCGTCTTGCCGGTTTACGCCGTACACTTTGCTCCTTGGCAGTCCCGCCAAAGCTATTCATCACGCTTATCATTCCTAATAATGGCCGCCAGCCATTCGACTACCCCACCTATCGGAAGGTCCTCAATTCTTTTACGAAGAAATTGAAGTACCACTTCAAAAAAAGCTGGTTCATCTACAAGTGCGAGTGGAAGAAAAACGTAGGATTCCACTTTCACATGCTAGGGAACCTGTTCAAGAAAAGCAGCCTCAACTTCTCTCAAGAAGAGCATCAGTTCGTCGAAGAGCTGTGGGATGCGTCACTCGCATCAGCCAAAATACGTACAGCTCCAGACACGACAACGGCCTGTTGCATCAAGCCATGTGAATTTGACAAGCATGTTGGCTATATCACAAAGCCTGAAAAATGGTCTTACGATATAGGATTCATCAAGATGTCTGGCAAATCGCACATGTGGGGATGCATCGGGAAAAATAATATCAAATTTGCGCCAAAGACTACCGCTAAGGTTAGTGAAAGGGCCTGCTCAATTTTCTTACGTAAATTGAAATACAAGATACCTTGATGATATTAAGAATAAAAAGACCGCATCGATATGCTATGCTGATAATAAGATTCTTGTTGAAGCCATTAGAAAAGCTTGCGAGGCGGCGCGTGATGGATCTGCAGTTAAAGAGATATAGAGAGATAGCAGAAATTTTACAAATCTCCCCAGCTACCTTCAGAAAGACGTGGCGCGAGTTCCCCCACTACTTTGTAACGCATGGTAGAGACCTCAGAAGCGTCCGTTTTGACCCTGTGGAAGTCTTGAACTACACAAAACAAGGAAGGTACAGCTATTATGGCTATCAACAAGATAGAGATGAAGACGTGCAGTCGGTACGAGGCAAGCGTCAAAGTAGGTGGTGTAATACGCAAGAAGCGCTTTCTGACGCTCCAAGAAGCAAAGATATGGGAGTTGGCAATGAGGCAAGCCCCAGCAATGGTAGCACAGCCCCGTTTGATGTATTCGCTGGCCTGTAGCCAGTACATAGCTGACTGCGAGCTGCGTATAGCTTCCAACACCCTTAGGGAGAAGAAGAAGCACCTGCGGGAGTTCGCCAGCTACATCAGGAAAGACTGCCGCTTGCAGGACTGCGCTATGGATGACGTTACCTTGAGCATGGCGCGTGCCTTTAGCAACGGCGTCATGGCCCGTAGCGGTGCCAAAACGGCCAACAGGCGTATACGTACGCTCAAGGCCCTTTGGAACTGGCACAAATCAGAGCTCAACGGCAATCCTTGGCAGGCGGTCAAGCCCTTCCCGGAAGAGGAGTTCGTCAAGTACGTCCCTTCAAAGGATGACGTTGAGAAAGTCTTCGCCGCTGCTACGCAGCAGGAAAGAGATATATTGACGGTCATCAGCTACACGGGGGCACGCCTCAGCGAAGTGCTCAACCTGAAATGGGAAGACGTTTTGGACGGCTCCATCAGGCTGTGGACGCACAAAAGCCGGAATGGCTCCAAGACTGCCCGTCTGGTTCCTGTCGGCCATACGCTGCGTGACGTGTTGACGCGGCTTCACCCGCTATCAGAGGGCAGCCCGTATGTTTTCGTCAATCCCGCTACGCATGGGCCGTACAGACGGAATCAGCCCTCCATATGCCGCATGCTGAAACGGCTGTGCCGTGAAGCTGGTGTCAGGGAGTTCGGTTTTCATGCGCTGCGGCACTACTTCGCCTCCATGCTCGTAAGCACGAACAAGGTGACGCTGTGCGACATTCAGCACATGCTGGGCCACCAGCGCGCCACCACCACGGACACCTACTTGCACAGCTTGTGCCCCCCAGTAGATCACTTGGCGGGGGTGATTGAAGAAATGAACCAGCCCTTGAAGGCCAGCTAACAACCAGACAACCGAAAGGCCGGGGAGACAATCTCCGGCCTTTTTTGTCGGCTTCGCACACCGTACCACCAGCCGAAGCGTTTCCCACGCTCAAAAAGGCCGCCATAAGCAAGGCTGGGCAGCCTGTTTACGTGCCCCCCTGGAAACGGCTGTTTCGGTACGCCGGTATACTCCTTGGTATACATCTTCGCCGGGGAGGCCATTTTTCAGGCACGAAAAAAGCCGGTAAGCTACATGCTGTAACCTACCGGCTTTGCTGCCTTAGTGGCGGAGAGGGAGGGATTTGAACCCTCGATACAGGTTTAAGCCCGTATACTCGCTTAGCAGGCGAGCTCCTTCGGCCGACTCGGACACCTCTCCGCTCAGGGAAGACATCGTCATTCCCGCGTGAGGCTGTACATTAGTCGGGAAGGGCCTACTTGTCAAGGGAAAATCCGGTAAAGGCACAAAAAAATCTTCGTCTTTGCCGGGAAGGCCCGGCGGGCGGCGTTGACCCCCGTACCGGCTTGGCGTATCCTGCTGCGTTCAATATCTTACGGAGGAACAACGCCATGAGCGAAAACAAGGCCGAGACCGTGGCCGCTGCCGCGGAAAGCAACGACAATCCCAAAGCCGGTGTGGACTTCATCCGCGCCCGCATCATGGACGACAACGCGTCGGGTCGTTTCGGGGGTCAGGTGCACACGCGCTTTCCTCCGGAACCCAACGGCTACCTGCATCTGGGCCATGCCAAGTCCATCTGCCTGAACTTCGGCGTGGCACGCGAGTTCGGCGGCATGTGCAACCTGCGCTTCGACGACACCAACCCCGTCAAGGAAGACACCGAATACGTGGATTCCATCCGCGAGGACGTGAAGTGGCTGGGCGGTGAATGGGACGACCGCGAATTCTATGCGTCCAACTATTTCGACAAGCTCTACGAATACGCCGAGCAGCTCATCCTCAAGGGCAAGGCCTATGTGGACGACCTGAGCGCCGACGAGATCCGCGAGTACCGCGGCACCCTGACCCGTCCCGGCAAGGAGAGCCCCTGCCGCAACCGCAGCGTGGAAGAGAACCTGGACCTGTTCCGCCGCATGCGCGCCGGGGAATTCGCCGACGGCGAGCATGTGCTGCGCGCCAAGATCGACATGGCCTCGCCCAATCTGGTCATGCGCGACCCCACCCTGTACCGCATCCGCCATGCCGAACATCACCGCACGGGCAACAAGTGGTGCATCTATCCCATGTACGACTTCACCCACTGCCTGTCGGACTCGCTGGAAGGCATCACCCACTCCATCTGCACGCTGGAGTTCGAGAACAACCGCGAGCTCTATGACTGGGTGCTGGACGCCCTGGAAGTGTACCATCCCCAGCAGATCGAGTTCGCGCGCCTCAACCTCACCCACACGGTGCTGTCCAAGCGCAAGCTCATCCAGCTGGTGAAGGAAGGCTACGTCAAGGGCTGGGACGACCCGCGCATGCCCACCCTGAGCGGCCTGCGCCGCCGCGGCGTGCCGCCGGAGGCCCTGCGCGAGTTCTGCAGCCGCATCGGCATCGCCCGCTCCGACTCCATGGTGGATTACGCCGTGCTGGAATTCTGCATCCGCGAATACCTCAACGCCCACACCCCGCGCGCCATGGCCGTGCTGGATCCCGTGAAGGTGGTCATCGAGAACTACCCCGAAGACCAGGTGGAAGAATTCGAGATGCCCTGGCATCCCGAAGATGCCGCCTACGGCAGCCGCACCGTGCCCTTCTCGCGTGAACTGTGGATCGAACGCGACGACTTCCGTCAGGATCCGCCCAAGAAGTATCACCGCCTGGCGCCCGGCGCGGAAGTGCGTCTGCGTTACGCCTATTTCATCACCTGCCGCGAAGCCGTGTACGACGATGCCGGCAATCTGGTGGAACTGCGCTGCACCTACGATCCCGAGAGCCGCGGCGGCCAGAGCCCCGACGGCCGCAAGGTCAAGGGCACCATCCACTGGGTCTCCGCGCGCCATGCCGTGCCCGCCACCGTGCGCCTGTACGAGCATCTGTTCTCGGCCGAGAACCCCAATGCCATGCCCGAAGGCCAGACCTTCCTGGATGCCATCAATCCCGACTCCCTGCGCGAAGTGACCGCCATGCTGGAACCGGCCCTGGCTGCCAAGGAAGTGGGCGCCAAGGTGCAGTTCGAGCGCGTGGGCTACTTCTGCAAGGACAAGGACAGCACCGACGAGCGCCCGGTCTTCAACCGCACCGTGGGCCTGCGCGATTCCTGGGCCAAGCAGGAAAAGAAGAACGCCTAGCCCCGGCAAAAGACGTTAGGGTGTCCGGCCGTGGCGGTGCCCCGCACGATGAGGGGGGGGACAAAGCCGTGCCGTTGTGGCATGGAACGGCCGGAAAAACGGATTTGTGGAAAATAATCCTTGACTTCATGTGGGGATTTGTATATCTGAAACGTCTCAACGGGTCGTTAACTCAGTAGGTAGAGTATCTGCCTTTTAAGCAGAGAGTCGCAGGTTCGAACCCCGCACGACCCACCATTGCATGCAAGCCCCTGATGCGAGAGCGTCAGGGGCTTTTTGCGTCTGTGGGGCCCCTGTGTCCCGCGGATAACGAAACGGGCCGTCCCGAAAGGGGCGGCCCGTTGGTGTTTCGGAGCCAGGCGGCCGGTACGGAGGCCGGTAAAAAAACAAGGGCCCGGGAGGACACGGAGAACATCCTTCCCGGACCCTTGGGAGCTGTCGTCTGCAGCCGACAGTCTCCGGGATCTTGCCTGTCTATCAGTGCTGGGGGGCGCCTTCCCCGCTCAGGGGCCGGGAGGAGGCATGTTCCTCCGTCGGGGGCGTGTTCTCCGTTTTCTTGCCCAGGGCCAGCAGGGCCACACCGCCGAAAAGCAGTCCCATACCTGCCAGCTCCTGCCCGCCGACAGGCTCATGCAGCAAAAAGATGCCCCAGCAGGCGGCGCCCAGCGGCTCCACCAGGGCCAGCGTGGCGGCCATGGCCGTGGGGGTGCGGCGCAGCCCGGCCAGGGTAAGGCTGAAGGCCAGGGCGGCGGTCACGACGCCCAGATACAGGGCCATCCCCATCCCTTGGGGGTGCAGCAGCCAGAGCGGCGGCGTGCAGAAATGGACGGGCAGCAGCAGGAGCCCGCTGCCCGCGCAGAGCAGGAGCATGATGTGCTCCGGCGCGTGGGTCCGGCCCAGAGGCTTGCTGAAGACGAAGTAGGCGCCGTAGCAGGCCCCCGCCAGCAGGGGCAGGAGCAGGGCGGCCGTGCTGGTGTCCTGGCTGCTGCCCAGATTGAGCAGCACGAGCCCGGCCAGGGCCAGGCCCGTGGCCGGGTACCAGATGCGGGCAGGGCGTTCGCCCAGGATGATGCGGGCCAGGATGGCGGCCATGACGGGAGAGAAGCCGATGGCCGTCACCGTGCCCACGGCGACGCCCGCCTGCTGGACGCCCCAGAAGAAAAAGACCTGGAAGCCCAGCAGGCCCAGCGTGGCGGGGATGAGCCAGCGCAACTGCCAGTGCCGCAGCCCCGCGGGCAGGGAATGCCGGCAGGCGCACCAGGCCCAGAGGGCCAGCGCCCCGATCTGCATGCGCAGGGCCCCGATGCCCAGAGGATGGCTGCCATCCGGGGCCAGGGCCTGCACGGTGCCGGTGGTGCTGAAGCACAGGGCGCCGAGGATGATGCACAAAGGGCCGCCGGCCAGCAGGGAAGAGCCGCAGGAGAGCCGCCCGGGGCTCGCTGAGATGCTCATGGTACGTCAACTCCATCTGTAAGGACGTTCGCCAGTCCGCATGAACAGGCCGGTGATATGGGTCACAAGGCTGTGCCGTCAGGCACAAGCTTGCCTGAGGGCAGCAATTTCCATGCCGCATCAGGGTGATTTGAACGATCTTCAATTATATTGGCTGCGTAAGGTTATTTTGCCTTTATCTTGCGGGCCGGGAGCCCTTGGCTCAGGGCATTCATGGCCGGTGACCGATGCCGCTGTCGCGGGTCTGTCTGCAGGGATGGGCTGCATAAGGCAGATAAATCAAGGTGCTGGAGGGGGGACCGACTGAAGGGGCCTCAGGAGGGTATGGTTAGCCAAATAATCACAAGCAGGTCTTTTTTTACAGAATGTAATATAAATTTTGATATAAAAATCAAAATTTTTTTATTTTAATTATCATTTTTTAAATTAAAATAATGGTTATTATTCCTTTTTTCGTGAGAAAACGGGATATTGTCCGACATAGGGAAGTTTTTCACATATGGCACGCTTATTGCTGTGCAGGGAGGGACTATAGTTTTCGCCCGGGAGTTCGCCAAAGGGTGTAACGACCAGGCTTCATGTGCATGTATGGCAGCCATAACAAGCAATCCGCAGCGGTATCAAATTCATAACGGAGAAAATGGTATGTCGGAACAGGTCAAGTTGGAAAAGTCCCTCTCGCCATTGCAGATGTGCGCACTGGCTCTGGGCTCCATTGTCGGTTGGGGTTGCTTTGTGCTTCCCGGTGATATGTTCCTGCCCCAGGCCGGTCCTGTGGGTACCCTGCTTGGTTTCTTTGTGGGTGCCTGCCTGATCAGCTTCGTTGCTGTATGCCTCAGCTACATGGTC